>JAENZW010000054.1:9646-12245 GCA_016841065.1 Actinomycetota bacterium | reverse complement strand
GTCGAGGTGGACGCTGCCGATGGGTTCGCTCAGGCCCCGGAGGCCGAGGCCGTCGACGAACCGGCCGAAGAGCCGCAACAGCACGGGGCGCCACCGCGCCGACGAGGTCTGTGGTCGCGAAACCGCGGCCCGGACAGGGATGGGGACGTCTCCGGATGGCTCGGCGTCGAAGAGGAGTTCGACGCCCGAGAGGCCGGTCGCAAGATCGGCTCCTGGGACAACTTCGAGGACGAGGACTACGGCGACAAGGGCGGCTGGGCAGGCGATGACCCGATCGGCGACCCCGACTTTGCGGCGACGGAAGCGTCACGCATACGCAAGCGGGTCACCGAGTCCGTCGACCGTGGACTCGCGGAGAAGGAAGTCTGGTTCGTGGCCACCGGAGCCGAGGAAGTAGGCAACTGGGGCATGCGGGCGTTCCTGGACGAGTTCGGGGACGACCTCAAGGGCTCGTACATCATCAACCTCGACAACCTTGGGACGGGGACGCTCTACTGGGTCACGTCTGAGGGCATGGCGCGGCGCTACCGCTCTGACCGGCGCCTTCTGAGTCTCGCGAAAGGTGTCTCGCGCGAGGATGAGATCCTCGTGAAGGGGCGCGAGTACAAGGGTCTGTCTACTGACGCGACAGTAGCTCTCGGACGCGGTTTCAAGGCGATCAGCATCATGGCTTTCGACATCAACGGGCGCCTGCCGAACTGGCATTGGCGCACGGACACCAGCGAGAACGTTCAGATCGAGAACCTGGACAAGGCGGTTGCCCTCGTTCGGGGGATGATTCGCGACATCTAGCGGTCGCGTGGCTCGCTCACGTGCATGAGCGATCGGCGTCAGTCCTCGGCACTCGTGTCGGCTGGTCGGTACCGGCGGACTGCGAGCTTCTCCGCGTAGAACGACAACACGGTGCCGCCGAGCATGAACGCGGTCGCCGTCCAGAAGGCCGGGAGCATGAAGACCGAGTCCTGGAGGGCGACGACGACGAACGCGAATACGATGAACCCGAGGTGTAGAAGACCGGATCCCGTCTTCGTGAGTCGACCCTCGGTCAGATACGAAGGCGCCTGAGTGCCGGCGACCGTCAAGGCGACCACCGCCACCTGGATGAGCGCCGACAGGGCAAGATAGGCGGCCAGACCGGTGCTCAGCGAGCCGCTCACGAGCCATACTGCGGCGCCCACGGCGATCATCGCAACCGATGTAGCCGCGAGCGCCCTGCGCGAGAACAGCCTTTTCGGCACGCACAGACCCATCACGATCACGAGCAGCACGACCTGAGGCGCGGCGAAGGCGTTCATGCGCGACACGAACTCCGCGTAGTGGAGCTGCTCCCATGCCGGGTTGGCGCGTTGCGCCCACCACACGTAGAGCGTCCCGACAAACGACTGCAGTCCGAGCGAGCCGAGCAGCACGACAGTGGCGACCGTGAGGCCGAAGTCCCAGTTGCGCTTGATCGCTGGCAGCTCCACGTCGCCTCCTCTACGCGTAACTGTGTGCGCCGGGCACGATGTAGGTGGTCAGGTACGTGAGCACGAGCACGAGGAACGACAGTATCGCCAGCGCTGCGACCAGTCGCCACATCCCCCGGCGTCGGAGGTAGAGCCGTGCATGCAGGTATGCGGTGTACAGCAGCCACATCATGATGGACATGTTGACCTTGCCCGACCACCACCACGACTCTCCCTGCCACGCGAGGATCGCCCACGGAAACCCGAGCAGCATTCCGGCGGTCAGCGGCAGGTACCCGAGGCGTGCCCACCGGTAGGCGGTGGTCTCATATCCCGAGAAGCGTGAGGCGACCATTCTCAGCGTGGCGACGAACGACATCGCGAACGCGCCGTACGAGATGAACAGCAGCGGAGGATGCACCCACATGTACCACGTGTTGTAGTAGAACTGGCGCGCACCCTCCATGCCCTGGTACGCCGGAACGGCCTGGGCTATGTCTCCGGAGGCCATGCCGGACAGATAAGCCCCGTACTGGCCGAAGAAGGACGGCAGCGGGTACGTGAACGGCTTTCCCCAAACCACCGCTCCTGCCGTGAGGACGGCAAGGATGATGGCCGCACCGGGGAGCAGTTCCTCGCGGTGCCTTCTCGCGAGCAGCGCCATTGCGGCTACGACGACCGCCCATACGTACAGCTTCTCCGACTCGATCCAGAGCGGCACGGCGACGGTACCCGTGATCTGGCCGGTCTGCGGGACCACAACCACCGCGTTCTGGTAGAGCTGCCAGTGAAACCAAACGAGGAGACCTTCGCCTGCAACCAGAAGGACTGCGGTGACACCGAGCGCATGTCCCAGCCAGCGTCTGGCCCCTGGGACCACGGCAGTCAGGAACAGGAGGGCTGCGGCCGCAAGCAAGACCCACTCAAGCGGCCGGCCCAGACGTTCGAGCATCAGTATGGAGGCGCGAATCGCTTCAAATACGGCGGTCGTGTCCATGTCGTCCTTTTCGGCAGATGTCCCCGGCAAGTATACGCCGCGGTGCGACCCGGTTTGCGGCGCGGGAACCAGGGACGCTACACTTCCATTCACCCGCTTGTCTCTGTCAGGGCGACACTCGATCTTCGCCTGGGAGGTGTCGGTGAGCCCGACTCAC
>JAENZW010000054.1:0-9546 GCA_016841065.1 Actinomycetota bacterium | reverse complement strand
TACCTGGGCTTCCTGCCGCACATCGACATGCCCTACGTCACCGAGTCGCATCATGCCGACTTCACCTTCGTCGCCGTTCGCTACCTCTGGCAGGTCACTCTGATTTCGGGCACCGTGACCGTTGCGACGCTGATGACCAGCTCCATCAGACAGCGCGAGACCGAGCTCGCGGCGGCATCGATCGTGGACGACACGACCGGCCTCTACGATCGTCGCTACTTTCTGCGCGCGCTCGGGAGCGAGATGCTGCGTGCCGAACACGACGGACGGGCATTCCACGTTCTTCTGATGGACCTCGATCGCTTCGGCCAGTTCAACCGGCTCGTGGGCATCGAACGCGGGAACCGGATGCTGAAGCTGATTGCGAATCGCGTCGCAGAGGCAGTCGAGGACGGGAGCGATCTGACCCCGAACGTTGCGAGCAGGTATGGTGGCGAGGAGTTCGCCCTCCTGTTCAGCGAGATGGCCAACGGCACCCTGCCGACGGTCGAGGACGCGCTACTGCTTGCCGAGACCGTTCGAAGTGGCGTGCAGGGGCTTCGGGAGGGCGATGCGGGCGTCACCGCGAGCATAGGAATCGCATCGTATCCCGAGGACGGTACGACGGCCGATGCCCTTCTCGACGCCGCTGACGAAGCGCTTCATGTCGCGAAGACCTCGGGCGGCAACATCGTTCGAGCCAGGGACAGGGCCTAGGGTGCGCCTGCGCGCCGAACGGGTCATCGTCGGCGTCGCACTTGCGGTGCTCGTCTTCGGCGCCTCGGTGATCGCGCTGACCACGCCCGGCTACACGCGCGTGCTGATGCTGCGCACTGACGGACCCAACCGCACGGGACTCTCCGATCAACTCGCAATTCAGACCGCCGAAGACGTGCGTCGCTACGTCGCTGGCCGTGCCCCCGAGCCGCTTCCGGCGACCGTGGGGGGCCGGGAGGCGTTCGACGAGCGCGCGGTCGCGCATCTCGATGACGTGCGCGCGGTCTTCAATGCAGCAAGAATCGCGACGTCGTTCGCTGCAGCGATTCTGGCCGCGTGGCTCGCATGGTGCCTGGCCAGTCGGAGGTCCGGGGCGCTCGAAGCAGGGCTGCTGGCAGGGGCCATCACCACATTCGGCTTCGTGGTGCTGGCGGCTGTTGTCGGTGTCCTCGACTTCGACCGCTTCTTCAGCGGATTCCATGGCATCTTCTTCGATTCCGATTCGTGGATATTCGCCGACGGTGACCTGATCATCCAGCTGTTTCCGGAGCCGTTCTGGACCGTTTCGGCCGCCCTCGTGGGTGTTCTGGCGGCCCTGGGAGGTGGGTTCTTGGTGGCGGCATCGAGACTCGTCCGCAGATCATTCGTCGCATCTGCGCTGTTGGACGAATGACAACGCGTTGAACTAGTGTTAACGTGCCTCACGGAGAACGCGCCCCGAGGGGCTCCGTACATACCCTGGTCTCCGGGCGCTGATGGAGGGCCCAGGAACCGGGAACGAGGAGGTGAGCGGTACATGGCAGCCAAGGAAGGTTACTGCGTCAAGTGCAAGGCCAAGCGTGAGATCAAGGACGCTCAGGACATCGTAATGAAGAATGGCCGTCCGGCCACGCAGGGTCTTTGCCCTGAGTGCGGCACGAAGATTTTCAAGATCGGCAAGTAGCTGCTCGCCAAAGCAATGAAGCCGGGCGTCGCGAATCATCGCGGCGCCCGTTTGCTTTTCTGCCAGAAGCGAACGGCCCCGGACGCGTGTTGACACTCGGCTGAGGCCAGTAGTAGCGTCCTACTTCATTGTCCACCGAAGGGGTCACCCTTCGAGAACGGGAGCGGCACACCAGCATGAATGTCGTCGTCGTCGGATGCGGACGCGTCGGGTCACAGCTTGCAACGCTCTTGTCCGTGGAGGGCCACAACGTCGTGGTCATCGACAAGGACCCCGAGTCCTTCAAGCGTCTCGGCACCATCTTCAATGGCGTGACCATCCGCGGACTCGGCTTCGACGAGGACGTACTCGAGGAGGCCGGCGTCCGCGAGGCGGACGCTTTCGCCGCCGTCACCAACCTCGACAACACGAATCTCATGGCCGCCGAGGTTGCGCGCAAGATCTTCGGCGTACCGCACGTTGTCGCCCGCCTGTACAACCCGGTTCGCGAGCGCACCTACCAGCAGCTCGGGCTCGACTACGTGTGCGGCACGACACTCGTCGCTGAGGTGCTGCTCGACAAGATCCACGCCGGCCACGGTCACCACATCTCGGCACTCGGCGACGTGGAAGTCGTGCAGTTCAAGGCATCGGAGGCGGTCGACGGCAGACGGGTTCATGAGATCGAGATACCGCGTCGTTTCAGGATTGCGGCGGTCTCGCGTGAGAACTCGATGCTCGTACCGGAGGCCGACACGGTTCTTCGGCAGGGCGACATAGTGCTTGCATCCATCAAGGAAGAAGCGTTCGAGAAGATCGAGCGCTACATGGAGGACGAGTAGACCCATGTACATCGTGGTCAACGGCGGAGGCAAGGTCGGCTCTCACCTCGCTCAGCTGATGGTTGAGAGCGGTCACGACGTCGCAATCATCGAGAAGCGCGACGAGATCGTGGACAAGCTTGCTACAGAGCTCGTATCTGGCGCGCTCATCATCCATGGCGACGGATGCGACGCAATGTATCAGGAGGATGCAGGCATGGCCCGGGCCGACGTCTTCGTGGCCTCCACAGGCGACGATGATGACAACCTCGTTGCGTGCCAGCTTGCACGGGTCGCCTTCGGCGTGCCGAGAACCGTGGCGCGGGTGAACAACCCGAAGAACGAGCGCATCTTCAACGCTCTCGGCATCGAAGCCATCTCGTCCACCACGATCATCGCCCGGATGATCGAGGAGGAGGCCACCGTCGGCGACATGCGGACGCTCATCTCGCTGCGCAAGGGCAACATGGCTATCGTGGAGATCGAGCTCCCTGTCGACCGCTGTGTCGTATGCAACAAGAAGGTGGCCGAGCTGCCTCTCCCGGTGGACTGCGTGCTTATCGCTCTCGTCCGCGAGGATGAAGTCGTCACGGTCCACGGCGACACCGAGCTGCACCCCGGCGACGTCGTGATCGCGTTCACGGCGGTCGAGCACGAACGCACACTCAAGAAGGCTCTCACAGGGGAGTAGGCCGAAGAGGGAGCGGAAGCCGCCGTCTCTGTCGCAACTCCCCGGTCACCCGCCCACCAGGTGCGTTACGTTTGCCGCGCGCCAAGGGCTGTTCTACAATCCTGAAACGCAACGCGGGCATAGCTCAGTTGGTAGAGCGACAGCTTCCCAAGCTGTAGGTCGCGGGTTCGAGACCCGTTGCCCGCTCCAGAGATCTCGGCGGGCCGCCTCGGCGGCCCGCTTGTCGTTTGCGGCCGCTCATCGGATTCTCGATGCCGCTCGTCAACGCCGCGCAGGAATCGACCCCGGCGTAGCGAACGTACGTTCGTAGAAGACCGTTTGTCGCCGCCCTCCCTCCCTGGCGACCTGTGGGAGGGGGCGCTCGTGGTCAGACGCTTGGCGTTTCTGTTGCTCGCGATGATGTTTTGGCCGGCCGTTGCCTGCGGTTCACAGCGGGCGTGGCCCCTCGCTGGACCCGGCGAGGTCGTTGTGGACTTTGGCGGACTCTACACGTCGGGCGCTGGTACCGAGCGAACGCATCACGGCCTCGACATCGCGGGCGATCCCGGGTCAGACATCTTGAGCTGCATCGACGGAATCGTGACGTTCGCGGGCAGCATTCCCGCCGGCGAGGGGGCGTCCACTCTTGCGGTCACTGTCCGTCGAGATGATGGTGTCCTCGTCACATGCCTTCCCCTGCAGGAGCTCGCGGTCACCAAAGGAGAAACCGTTCTGGCGGCCGACAGGGTCGGCACGCTCGCCGCCGCGGGCGATGCGTCGTCGCCATCCGCGCATGTTCACGTGAGTTGCCGGGTGGGAGAGGACTACGTCGACCCCGGGGAGCTACTCGTTGCCCAAGGTGTGCCTCAAGGCAGTCCGCAGCCGGAGGTCCCGGCGGTCGAAGTCTCAGGCGCCGCAGCAGCCGAACAGCTCCCGATCCTGGGCGAGGTCGCATTGCAGTCTGTGCCCGCAGTCGCCGTCTCTGTGCTGGATCCTGGCGCAAGTAGTGTGCTCGGCGAGCACGGCGCGCTCCTTGGAGGGACCGAGCTGGTCGTGGCGGGAGCGAATCGGTGTGCCGTCGACCTTGGGAGCATCCGGGACGCGCTCGGCGACTACGTCGCTCGTGCCGAAGACGTGCGCCGCTCACATCCGGACTCGGCGCGCATCGCGCGCCCCGATTGGGGCGCACTGTGGCTCGCGGTGCCACTGGTGCTCGCAGCGCTCGCGAAGGCGGGCTCTCGATATGTGGAGACGAGTCTCTCGGCAGCTAGTCGCCCTGGGGAGAGCGAGGTTGCGGCAGCGGTAGGGCGATGATAGACTCCAGAGGCTCATTTCCTGCCCCGGGCGCATGCCTTCAGTCCCGGGGCCGTTCTAGCCCAGAGGAGGTGAACACGTGAAGGCGTACGAACTCATGCTTCTTATCGACCCCAGTCTCGAAGAAGATGCCCGCGCTGAAGTCATCGGCAAAGTCGAGGGCCTCATCGCCGCGCAACAGGGGACCGCAGACAATGTTGACTCATGGGGCAAGCGCAAGCTGGCCTTTGAGATCGACAAACTCACCGAAGGCGACTATGTCGTCGTCGACTTCCATGCGGAGCCCGATGTCATTGCCGAGATCGACCGCGTGCTGCGCATCACTGATCCGGTGATCCGCTTCATGCTTGTGCGTCGCGAGGATCGCGACTGATTCCGGCAGGCGCTTAGCGGAGCGGTTCCACCGGAACCGATTCGTTCGAGTGAGGGGTGCTACCTATGAGTATCAACAGAGTCAACATCAGTGGGAACCTGACGCGCGATGCGGAGCATCGGGCGACGGCCAGCGGCTTGTCCGTACTCAAGATGGGCGTCGCCGTCAACGACCGTCGCAAGAATCAGGAGACCGGGGAGTGGGAGGACGTCCCGAACTTCGTGGACGCCACCATGTTCGGCGCGCGGGCAGACGCTCTTGCTCAGTATCTGGTGAAGGGGACCAAGGTCGCCATCGAAGGCAAGCTGCGCTGGAGTTCCTGGGAGACTCCCCAGGGCGACAAGCGCTCGAAGCTCGAGGTCGTCGTCGACGAGATCGAGTTCATGAGCTCTCGCAACAGCGGCTCTTCCGGCGGTTCGTCCGACGAGTCGTTCGGCAGCCCTGCTCCTTCGGCAAGCACTGGCGACGACGAAGAGATCCCGTTCTAGGAACCGTGCGTCCGGCGATACCCTCTCGCCGGATATCACACATGTCACGCGTCTCAGACGACGCGAAAGGAGGTCAGCAAGTTGGCAGACTACGCACGCAGACCACGCAGGAAGTACTGCGCGTTCTGCAAGGACAAGGTCGACTACATCGACTACAAGGATGCACAGGGTCTTCGCAAGTACATGACCGACCGCGGAAAGATCAAGCCGCGTCGCGTTTCGGGCAACTGTGCTCAGCACCAGCATCAGCTGTCGATGGCCATCAAGCGGGCACGGGAGATGGCGCTCGTGCCGTACACCGTTCCGGTGATCAGCGGTCGGATCGACAGAGGTCGGGGCGGTAGGTAGCTCGTGACTTCCGAGGTCCGCGACATACGGCAGACGGTACTGCTCGGCGGTGTATGCATCATCGGCTCGGTTGCGATGCCGGTGTTTCCCCCGCTCGGGCTGTCGCTGATCGGCATCGCGCTCACGCGCCTGCGCTACGCCGTGGGAATCACGGCGGCAGGCTTCGTCGCTGCGATGTCGGTCGGTTTGGCTGCCGTTTTCGGTGTCACGGCCCTCATTCTCGTGCTTGTCGGCGTCGTCCTGGCGCTGGCTCTCGCGCGACAGCTCAAGTCCATGAGTCCGGGCCTCGCAATCGTCGAGGCAACGATCGTCCTTGCGACGACTCTTGTGGCCGTGCAGGCGCTCGGGGCGTGGCTCGCGGGAACGACGCTCGTAGCCCAGGCTCGTGCGGCCGCCGAGGTATCGGCCTCGCTTACGGTGTCACTTGTGGGCGGAGCGTTCGGCAGTGGGACCGATGCCGAACTTGCGACCCTGACGGACTTCTTCTTCAGGGTGTGGCCCGCGGACTACGTATTCAACGCGATCATCTCAGGTGTGTTGCTCGTGATGGCAATCGGCTGGGGAGGTCGCGCCTCGGGTGTCTCGATGCGGCAGTTGCCGCGGTTGGGGCGCACAGATCTCGACGCCAGCGTGTTGTGGCTTCCTGTCGTTGCGGTGGGGTTGCTCATCGCGGGTAGGCTTGCCAGCGGCGGAAGGCTGCTTGAGGCCGTGGGTCTCAACGTGTTGCTGGCCATCCGCCCGCTCTTCCTCTGGCAGGGGATGGGCGTGGTCGCTGATCGCGCCGAGCGCGGAGGCAGGCGGGATGCGGCCAAGTTCGGCCTGTATGTCGTGGCCCTTCTGCTCGACCTGTTGTTCATGGTGATTAGTGTTCTGGGACTACTGGATATGCGTTTCAATTTCCGCCGGCTCTCTCGCGGCGACGACCCACCGGGTCGTCCTGCCGAGGACATGGAGCCCGGCACGTAGGTACGTGAACGTGGTGACCGGACGAGAATCGCCCGGCGATATGCAAAGGGAGCTACCGATGAAGGTCATTCTCCTGCAGGAGGTGAAGGGAAAGGGCGGTGAAGGTGATGTCGTTGACATCGCTCGTGGTTACGCCGTGAACTTTCTCTTCCCGCGAAAGATGGCCATAGAGGCCACCTCAGGCAACTTGAAGCAGCTCGAACAGCGGATGCATCACATCCGCAAGCGTGAAGAGGACCGCGTGTCCGACGCAGAAGGCATCGCGGCGGCCCTCGATGGCAAGTCGGTGACCATCACCGCAAAGGTCGGCGAAGAAGGCCGCCTGTACGGCTCGGTGACGTCCACCATGATCGAGGACGCCATCGCGGAGCAGCTTGCTGTGGGCGTGGAGCGTCGCAAGATCGATGTCCATGGCCACATCAAGGAAATCGGTCAGCACGAGGTCACCGTTCAGGTCTATCGTGACGTCAAAGCGCAGGTTGTCGTCAACGTCGTCGGCGAGGGCATGGAGCATGGCGCTGCGCCCGCCGAGCCCGTCGCGGCGGAGGCGCCGGCCGAGGATGTCGTTGTGGAATCCGACGAAGCGGGCATCGAGATGGTCGAGGAGGCTGACGACGCGATCGAGATCATCGAAGAGGCCGAAGAGGCCGAAGGTGAGACCGAGACCGCCGAAGAGACCGACTAGCCGGCACGATCCTGAAGGCAAAGCGTGCGCGTCGCCCCTGGGCGGCGCGTTTCGTTTTGTGCCCAAACAAAGTGAGAATCTGTGGATACTGCGGAAACCCCTGGTCGCGCCGGTCTGGACTCTGTGGGAAACGCAATGGCTTGGCTTGCGATGTCAGACCCTCGCGGTAGATTGTACGGGCGGGTGTTCTCGCTTCGAGAGTGCCTCCAGACGACAGAGGAGCGTGGCAGTGGGTGACGTCGGGATCAGGCCGGTAATGGCGCCAGTTACGGATCTCGTGAACAGGAAGCCCCCGCACAACCTCGAGGCCGAGCAGGCGCTTCTGGGCTCGATGTTCTTGTCGGCCGAAGCAGTGGAGAACACGTTGTCCACACTGCAGCCCGAGGACTTCTATCGTCCTGCGCACGCTCGCATCTACAGCGCGATCAGACATCTCTACGACCGGAACGTCCCTATCGATCAGGTAAGCGTCGCCGACCGCCTCGAGTCTGTGAACGATCTGGATCAGGCGGGGGGCAAGGCGTATCTGCTGGACATCACCGGAGTGGTGCCCACCGCGGCGAATGCAGGGCGATACGCCGAGATCGTGAAGCGCACTTCCATGCTCAGGCAACTAATCGGTGCGGCCACTCAGATCGTTGAACTCGGCTACGAGGCTCCGGATGACATCGCCGAAGTCGTAGAAGAGGCCGAGAAGCGCATTTTCGAGGTGACCAACCAGCGAGTCACGAGCAACTTCCAGCACATCGAGGAACTCCTGGGCACCGTTTTCGAAGATCTCGAGAAGCTCTTCGAGCACCAGGAACACGTGACGGGCGTTCCGACCGGCTTCGGCGAACTCGACCGGCTGCTTGCCGGCCTTCACCGTGGTGACCTGGTAATCCTGGCCGCTCGTCCTTCAGTCGGCAAGACGGCATTCGCCCTCAATATCGCAGTGAGCGCGGCGAAGGCGGGAACGTCCGTCGCGCTGTTCAGTCTGGAGATGGCGGCGGATCAGCTCGTGCAGCGCGTTCTGTGTTCGGAGGCCCGCGTCAACTCGCAGGACATCCGCACGGGGTACGTCAAGGAGCAGGACTGGACGCCCATCTCCAAAGCGATGGGCCGTCTAGCGGAGCTCGACTTCCACATCGACGATACGTCCTCGATCTCGATCCTCGAGCTGAAAGCCAAGGCACGACGTCTCCTGCGAAACAGACCCAACGCGCTGATCATCGTCGACTACCTCCAACTCATGCAGCCGACGGCCCGCCGCACCGAGAACCGGCAGACGGAAATCGCCGAGATCAGCCGTGGGCTCAAGGGGCTCGCCAAGGACCTGGGGGTGCCCGTCCTCGCTCTCTCTCAGCTCTCTCGGGCCGTCGAGCAGCGCGCGGGGAAGCGGCCGCAACTTTCCGATCTGCGCGAATCGGGCGCCATCGAGCAAGACGCAGACGTCGTCATGTTCATCGATCGCAACACGGATCCCCGCGGAGATGAGGATGACGTGGATCGTCCGGCCAGGGGTATGGCCGAGATCATCGTCGCGAAGCACCGCAATGGACCCACGGGGAATGTGAAGCTGGCCTTCATCGAGCGCTTCACCAAGTTCGCCGATGTGGCCAAGGAGCCGCTGTAGACTGTCGGGCGACTGCTACCGCTTGGGCTTCAGTTCATACAGGCGGCGGAACTCCTTCTCGTCCCATCCGACCATGGCCCGCGGCCCGATCTTGAGGACTGGAACACCGTACTGCCCTGTCATGAGTACCATCTGTCGTCTGGCCTCCGTGTCACGAATGATGTCGACCTCGGTATAATCGATGTCGTTATCTTTCATGTACGCCTTGGCTACCCGACACCACTTGCATGCGTGCGTCGTGTAGATCGTGACCGGCTTGCCGTTCGTCATCGCGGTCTCCTCTCGCTTCCATGTTCGTCGACAAGACCCCCGTCGGGCAAGCGCGGCGTCTGAGGCGCCCCACGATGGCGGGAGCCAGGCCTGCGTTGCGAGACGCAAGAGGAGCGAGCGTGACCGAGCACTACGATGTGATCGTCGTCGGGGCCGGCCCGGCCGGCATCTTCGCCGCGCTGGAGCTTGCGCGCGTGGCTCCCGGACGCGTCGCCGTCTTCGAGAAGGGTCACGACATATCGAAGCGGCGCTGCCCCGCGCGGGAGACCGCATGCGTGGGCTGTCGCTCCTGCGACATCATGACCGGCCGGGGTGGCGCGGGTGCGGTCTCCGACGGCAAGCTGACCCTCCCCGGTGAAGTCGGCGGATGGCTTGGCG
>JAENZW010000288.1 GCA_016841065.1 Actinomycetota bacterium | reverse complement strand
AGCATGACGGGCGCAAGCCCGCAGCATCCCACGCAGGCCACGGACTCCAGCGTGAACGCGAGGTCGTCGGTGGTCTCGCCGACCTTGATGCCCAGCTCGTCGGTGATCACGTGCGTGACTTCGGGCGCGCCCCGCACGTGGCAGGCGGTGCCGTGGCAGATGCGCACCACGCTGTCGCCACGCGGGCGCAGGTGGAACTGCGCGTAGAACGTCGCGACGCCGTACACGTGTGACAGCGGGATGCGGCGCTCCTGCGCGACCTGGCGCAGCGCGCTCTTCGGCAGATAGCCGAAGAGACGCTGGGTCTCCTGGAGGACGGGGATGAGTGCACCCGGATCGTCGGCGTAGCGCTCGAGCACGGGCGTCAGCAGGGCCAGGTCGATCAGGCCCTTCGCGGCGTTCTCAGCGCACCCGCATCCGTCGGTCACGGTCTCACGTCCGTCGCTTCGCGTGCCGGCTAGTCGAGGTAGGAATTGCAGTACAGTGTCTCATTCTTGAGGACCGACATCGACTTCGCGATGGTGTCGTCGGCGGCAAGTGTCGCCTGGTCCTGGTTGACGACGGCCATCTGCAGCACGTCGTTGGGATCCATGATCGCCGCGTCGAGCCCGGCGGGGATGAGCAGCGACAGGAACGCGGCGGCCAGAGGCGATTTTACCGCTTCAGGACAGCCGTTGTAGATGTTGGAGAGCCCCACGACCGACTTCAGCGGAGGCTCGTTGAGCATCTTGAACATCGAGATCGCCTCCATAGCCTCCATCGCCTGCTGCTGGGCGACGCTGACGGGCAGAAGCAGCGGGTCGAGGTAGAGGCGGTCCAGCGGCACGTCGAACTCCATCATCGCGGCCATGATCTCGGTCGCCGCCATGACGCGCTCGTTGGCGTCGCGGCTCACGCCGGCTTCGGTCATCGCGAGTCCGATGATCTCGGCCTCGTAGGTCCTCGCGAGCGGCAGGAAGGTCTCGAGGCGCGCCCGTTCGGCCGACGTCGAGTTGATGATCGGTTGCAGGTTGCACACCTTCAGCCCGGCCTCCATGGCGAGCGGGTTCATGGTGTCAAGGCACAGGCGCGTGTCCGGTGCGGCTTCTTGCACCGTGACGACGACGTACTCCATCATCTCGGGACCGCCCTTGGTGGCGGGACCGAGGTTGATGTCGAGAACGTTTGCGCCGCCCTCGATCTGCTTGAGCGCCATCTGCTGGATGGGACCCGGGTCGCGCTCGCGCATCGCGGGCCCGATGGTCTTGCTCATGACGTTGATCTTTTCTCCTATGACAAGCATGGTGGTCCTCCCGGTCACGTGGTCTTCGCTCTGTCGACGAGCGCTGCGGCGATGTCACGCAGCGCATCGGTGAATCTCTCATCTACGCCGAAGGGGGAGCGCCCCTCGCGGTCGGCTTCGCGTATCGCGTCGCTGTCGGGCAGGGTGCCGATCAACGGGATGTCGCCGAGGCCCTCCCGCAGGTACGCCTCGTCCCGATCGTCCCGCACGCGGTTGCCGACCGCCACGACGTCGCGCACGCCGATGTCCGCCGC
>JAENZW010000053.1:7757-12270 GCA_016841065.1 Actinomycetota bacterium | reverse complement strand
GCGACTTCCGCGTCACCGACCGGGCGAAGCTCATCCCCAACGGGATCGACACGCGCCCGTTCTCAGAGCCTGCCTCCCGCATGTCGCGTGCCGAGCTTGACCTTGCCGAAGACGATGTCGTCGTCGCGCACGCGGGTCGCATCGCGCACGAGAAGAACGTCGACATGCTTCTCACGGCGTTCGGACGGGCGCTCGAACGCGTCCCGCGGCTGGCGCTCGTCGTCATCGGCGACGGACCCGCTCTTGAGGCAATGCGCGCGCAGGCGAGCGAGCTGGGCGTGTCGGAGCGCCTCCTGTTCCTCGGCATGCTGCCGCACGCCGAGCTACCAGGCGCTCTGGCCGTCGCTGACATCTACATGAGCGCATCCGTCAGCGAGACGTTCGGGCTGACGCTGCTCGAGGCTTCTGCGGCGGGGCTGCCGGTGGTCGGAGTGCGCTCGCCGGGCGTAAGCGACATCGTCGAGGACGGCGTCGGCGGAATCCTCACCGAGAACGATCCGCGGGAATTCGCGGAGGCCATCCAGCGCATCGCGCACGACCGCACACTGCGCGAGCGACTCGCTGCGGGTGCGCGCGAATCGGCGTCGCGCTACGATCTCGAGCACACGGCCGACGTGCTCCTCGGGCACTACGAGCGACTCGCTGCACGGCGTCACGCGCGGCGCGAAGCATAGCCGAGAGCCGCTACCACTCCTTGAAGTACTGGCAGCAGCGAACACATATCGGGAACGTGCCGTGCTGCTTGATCGTGCCGCGGAACTCGCGGAACCTCTCGCCGTTCCAGACCTCGTGGAACGACGCATCCGCGAGCGAACCCATATCGTGCTCCTTGCACTGCGTGATGCGCCCGTCCGGCTGGATGATCGCGTATAGCCAGCCACAGCGCGACGGCGCATCCGCCCACACCGGTTCCATCGGCTGGGCGTAGTATGTCCGCACCTTCTCGGCGGATAGCGCCGGGAAGACGTTCACGAATCGATGCTGAGTCTTCACCTCATCCAGCTTGGCCACCAGTGCTTCGACGTCATCGACATGCGCATCGATATCGAGATCGTAGACGTCTTGCATAGGCAGCTCTGGAACCAGCTCGTTGTGCGCGCACACCATCTCGTCGGTCTGGAGCCAGAGGTGCTGGAAGTTGATGCCGTTGGCCTCGACTTCGTTCGCCAGGTCGACCAGGCTCTCCAGATTGTCCACGCTGCCGTTGGACATCACCGAGTTGATGAAGACCAGCGGACGAATCTTCCCGCGCTTCTCGCGCGCGGCGACGACGGCCTTCATCGCCTCAACGGCGCGATCGTACGTACCCGGCACGCCGCGGATCTTGTCGTGCGTCTCGCGGTCGCCGTCGATCGAGACCGAGACGACGTCCACGCCGGCGTCGACCAGCTCGTCGGCCCTCTTCGCGAGCTTCGCGCCGTTGCTGACGAGCATGCACGTGAACCCGGCGCCCTTGATGGCGCGCACGATTTCCACGAGCTGCGGGTGGATCGTCGGCTCCCCACCCGTGATCGCTATGTAGGGCTTCGGCCCGGTCCACTCGCTGACGAGCTTCTCGACCATCTCGAGATCCATGTTGTTCTTGCCGCCACGTGTGACCTCGTTGATCTTCACGTCATCGCGCGCGGAATACGCATAGTGGCACATAGAGCAGTTGAGGTTGCACAGCTTCGTGATGGTGAGCGAGATGCCCTTGGGGTTGCCGCTAAGGCCATCGTTGCGCGCGTAGTCGCGTCGCACGGTGACTGTCCGCTTCACGTTCGAGAGCAGCGGCGGTATCGCCTGAGGATGCCGAAGAAGCATCGAGATATTGCGCTTGAGATCCACGCGTCCCCTTTCGAGGCGAGCCGGCCGGCCGCCGGGAGCCGGAGTGAGAATAGCATACGCGCGTGCCCCCGGGCAGATCTCCAGAACCATGGTCACCCGCGCGATACAGTACTCTATTCTCGGCCACGATACCCCGATGCTCTGCAGCCCCCGTTGAACGGAGACCTGTGACCGACGCGGTCCGACAAGCCCTAGCCCTCGGCGGCGCGGCCTTCGTGGTCGGCCTGTCGGGTGCGATGTCTCCGGGGCCCTACCTCACCATGACGATCACCCGCACGCTTCAGCGCGGCAAACTCAGCGCCGCGCTCATGCTCGTCGGCCACGCGCTGCTCGAAGGCGCGCTGCTGGTCGGGTTCGCCTTCGGCCTGCAGGAGTTCCTGAAACGGCCCTCGGTCGCCTCTGCACTCGCCGTCATCGGCGGCGCGGTACTTCTGTGGATGGGCTTCGACCTCATGCGCGGTGCGGTCCGCGGCACCATCGTCTCCGACCTCGAATCTGCCGAAGAACCGAGCCGCATGGGACCGGTCCTGCATGGGGTGCTTGTGAGCCTATCCAACCCGTACTGGACGCTGTGGTGGGCCACCATTGGCGTGAAGCTCGCGGCGGATGGGCTGGCCATCGGGCCGATCGGCATCGTCGCGTTCTTCATCGGCCACGAGCTCGCCGACATCGCGTGGTACGGCTTCGTGATCTTCGCCGTGTCTGCCGGGCGCGGGTTGCTGTCCAACCGCGTGTACCGCGTGATCATCGGCGTGCTTGCCACCTTCCTGCTCTATCTCGGCGTCACATTCGTGTTGGAGGGGCTAGGCTAGCAGCCCGTCGTTCGAATGTTTCCCGCCCCTCGGCATTCGGGTATGGAAAGAACCGTGGGCGCGAGGGGTGCCTGCATCTTGGGGAGACTCGAAGCCGTCGAAAACAACACGGTCACCTTGTCGACGGCGAGTCAATGGTGAGACCGGCCCCGGCGGTCGGTCCTGCCTTCGTTTCCTGAGGATCGCTCGTCGAGACAGGTCCTGAGGAGAGGGGGGCACGATGCTTCGGCACGCCCATTCCCGACTCGCGAATCAGCTGCTCGCAGTGGTATGTGCGCTTCTACTTGTATCGACGCCGCTTGCAGGCGCGACACCGACAGCGGCGCGACCATCGGGAGGCAGCGCGATCGCCGAAGCCTCTCCGGGAATCGGGGTGGAGGCATCCACCGACAGGGTCCACGCATGGGAGTTCCCCCCATCGACCGAGTTGACGGTCTCCGTGACCGACAGCGTGGGCGCGCTCAAGCAGCAGACCACGACCACGACCGACGGGGAGGGCAACGCCCAGGTCTGGTGTGACTGTGACATCGTGGCCGGCGATTGGGTCTACGTCACCGACGGAGATTCGGCGAACAAGGCGCTCGAGGTCATGTACATCGAGATCAGCGGCGTCGATGTGGACACAGACGTAGTCGCCGGCCTCGCCGACGCAAGCGTCGATGTCATCTCGCGCGTGTACTACGATGGCGGCGCCGTGTCCCGCTTCCCGCTCTCTGACGCCGAAGGGAACTGGACTGCCGACTTCAACGGCGAGTGGGACATTCAGCCCGGCGACACGGTTTCGGGCATTCGCGAAGACGCAGACGGCGACCAGACCTTCGAGCTCTGGCGCGTGCCCCGCCCATCGTTCACCGTCTTCCCGGTCGATCCGGACAACGGAATCATGGGCTGGGACTTCGAACCGGACTCGTCGGTGCACATCACTGTGGACGACCCGGGCAACGGCGTGGGCATCGACTACGAGACGGACGCAGAGACGGACGGCCAAGGCAACTTCAATTCATGGGAGGGCTTCGAGCACAACCTGGAAGCCGGCGATCACGTGACCGTCAGCGACGGCACGACACTGAAGGAGCACATCGTCACGACCCTTGCGGTAACTGGAGTCGACGATACCGCCGACACCGTCACCGGTGTGGCCCCCGCCAGCAGCTACCTCTACGTGGAGGTCGACGGCGAGGACGCGTGGCTCGACGTGGACGCAGATCCGTCAGGCGACTGGGTCGCGGACTTCGGCGGTGCCGGCTTCGATCTGCAGCCTGGCCACTGGGGCCGCACCATGCAGTGGGACGACGACGGAGACGCGACGCAGGACGACTGGAACGTCCCGAACCCGCAGTTCCGCATCGACCCGCACGATGACCAGGTCTGGGGCCATGAGTGGCCCGCCGACACCGAACTCACGGTCGAGATAGACGACCCGGGCAACGGCCCAGGCGTGGACTTCTCTGAGACGACGACCCCCAACGAGTGGGGCGACTTCGACATGTCGCTCGGCGACTGGGGCTTCGATGCCCAGGCCGGTCACGAGGTCACCGTGAGCGACGGCTCCACCGTCAAGACGACGACCGTGACCGAGCTCGTGGTCACCGAGGTCGACGTGGGCGCCGACACCGTGTCCGGTACCGCTACGCCCGACAGCGATGTCATGGTCGACGTGTATCCGCCCGATGAGGATGGCACGTGGCGAGAGGCAACCGCCGACAGCGAAGGTAATTGGACGGCCGACTTCTCGGTGGAGGGTGATGGGGACGGACAGTATGTCTGCGGCATCGTCCTCGGAACCAACGGCTCTGCTTCTCAGCAAGACGAGGACGGCGACGGTACCTGGGACAACTGGAACGTCCCCAACCCGCAGTTCCGCATCGACCCGC
>JAENZW010000053.1:0-7747 GCA_016841065.1 Actinomycetota bacterium | reverse complement strand
GACGGTACCTGGGACAACTGGAACGTCCCCAACCCGCAGTTCCGCATCGACCCGCACGATGACCAGGTCTGGGGCCATGAGTGGCCCGCCGACACCGAACTCACGGTCGAGATAGACGACCCGGGCAACGGCCCAGGCGTGGACTTCTCTGAGACGACGACCCCCAACGAGTGGGGCGACTTCGACATGTCGCTCGGCGACTGGGGCTTCGATGCCCAGGCCGGTCACGAGGTCACCGTGAGCGACGGCTCCACCGTCAAGACGACGACCGTGACTGAACTGGTGGTCACGGAGGTCGACGTGGGCGCCGACACCGTGTCCGGTACCGCTGCGCCCGACAGCGAGGTCTATGTAGACATCTTCGATGAGGACGGCTTCAGTCGGATCGTCAACGCCGACGAGTGGGGCGGCTGGACCGCCGACTTCAACTCAGAAGGCCCCGGGGATCCCGGCTACGACATCGTCCTCGGAACCAACGGCTCTGCTTCTCAGCAAGACGAGGACGGGGACGGTACCTGGGACAACTGGAACGTCCCCAACCCGCAGTTCCGCATCGACCCGCACGATGACCAGGTCTGGGGCCATGAGTGGCCCGCCGACACCGAACTCACGGTCGAGATAGACGACCCGGGCAACGGCCCAGGCGTGGACTTCTCTGAGACGACGACCCCCAACGAGTGGGGCGACTTCGACATGTCGCTCGGCGACTGGGGCTTCGATGCCCAGGCCGGTCACGAGGTCACCGTGAGCGACGGCTCCACCGTCAAGACGACGACCGTGACCGAGCTCGTGGTCACCGAGGTCGACGTGGGCGCCGACACCGTGTCCGGTACCGCTGCGCCCGACAGCGATGTCATGGTCGACGTGTATCCGCCCGATGAGGAGGGCACGTGGCGAGAGGCAACCGCCGACAGCGAAGGCAATTGGACGGCCGACTTCTCGGTGGAGGGTGATGGGGACGGACAGTACGTCTGCGGCATCGGCCTCGGAACCAACGGCTCTGCTTCTCAACAAGACGAGGACGGGGACGGTACCTGGGATAACTGGCACGTCTCAAACCCGCGCGTCAACGTGAGTCCTCACGACCCCGAGCACATGTGGGGCGAGGACTGGCTCCCTAATGCAACCGTCGATATCACAATCGACGACCCGGTGACTCCTGGAGATGACTTCACGGACACCGTGCCAACGAGTCCCGAAGGCACATTCGAGACCCACGACTTCACGCTCGATATCGAAGCTGGTTCGCTCGTCACAGTAACGGACGGCGAGAGTACCAAGGAACACTGGGTGACGGCACTGGACGATGCAACAGCCGACGCGGACACTGACACGGTCAGCGGCACCGCCGAACCGTACTCAGACGTCCTCGTGGAGCTCTGGATCATCGAAGACGACGCCAACCCTGCCCGGTGGGTGACCGCCGACGGCAACGGCGATTGGATCGCGGACTTCTCTTCGGCAGTCGGACCAGGACTGCAGGATCAGGCCTGGAACATCGACGAAGGTGTCGCTGGTTGGGCACGTCAGTTCGACAGTGACGACGACTCCACGCAGCAAGATTTCCGGGTACCCGTCACCTGGATAGCAGGCACTGTGACAGACGAGCTCGGGGCTTGGGCTCTCGAAGGCGTTGACGTGTCCCTGTATGCCTGGGATGGCGGCGACTGGCTCGAGGCAGGGTGGGACACCACCGACGTCAACGGCTACTACAGCTTCATGGACCTGGAGGAGGACGACTATCGCGTCGGCTTCGCAGAGACGCACACCTGGTTCGTCGCGGAGTTCTACGATGGCCAAGCCACCGTTGGAGCGGCCGCCGATGTACACGTCGCCGAAGACTCCTACAGGCACGATGTTGATGCGGCACTTGAGCGCACGGATCTCACTCCGCCCGCGCTGGGCGACAACGCACAGGCAACCTACGACTACCTGCCCGTGTCCATCGAGATCACGGCGACCGATGACTTCCCCGGCGTCGACATCATCCGCTACCAGCTCGACGGCGGCCCGACTCAGACCGTGGAGTCCGACTCCGCGATCGTGGCGGTCTCCACGACGGGAGACCACTCTCTCACCTACTGGGGTACAGACCTTCTCGGCAACACGAGCGACCCGACGATCGTCGACTTCACCATCAGCCCACCTGCCGAAGAGTCCGAGCGGCTCTCGAACCGCACGCGCTTCTCTACTGCCGTCGCAATCGCCAAAGAGGCCTTCCCGGGGTGGGAGAATGTGCAGCATGTCATCGTCGCCTCGGGTGACGATCGCGCAGCCGCAGACCCACTCGCCGCCTCAGGCCTCTGCGGTGTCTACGACGCTCCACTGCTACTGGTGAGCGCCCGCCAGACACCCGGCGAGGTCAAGACAGCCATGCAGCAGATCGTGGCCGAGAACGGCCCTGTGACTCTGCACGTCGTGGGCGGACCAGTATCTGTTCCCGATGCGCGCGTCAACGAGATCAAGGCCGCTGTGGGAGCCTCTAACGTCACGGTGGAACGTATCCTGGCCACCGGCGGCCGCTACGATCTCGCGGCGGCGATAGCCGAGAGAATGCGTCAGGTCACAGGCGAGAAGCCGGACGTGGTGCTCATCGCAAACGGCGCAGACCCGTCGAAGTTCTTCGACGCGCTCGCGCTCTCACCCATAGCGGCAAACAAGCACTACCCGATCCTGCTCGTCTCGGCCACCAAAGTGCCACCCGCTACTCAGAGTGAGTTGGCGAAACTCGACCCCGACCGTGTGATCATCGGGGGCGGTCCCAACACCGTGTCCAACACCGTCAAATCGAAACTCGGCGCCGAACGCTGGGATGGCCGTACACGCTATACGACCGCCCTCTCAATCGCCAACAAGGCGATGGCCGAAGGCTGGCTGGGCTGTGGCTGTACCGGTATCGCAGCGAAGCTGCCCGACGCGCTTACTGGTGGGTCCATGGTCGGCCGAATGGGAGGCGTGCTCGTGCTCACGGACGGGGCGTCACTGACCGCCGAGACACGCACGTGGCTCGAAACACATGCGAGCACCATCATGAACTGCTACGCATTCGGAGGACCCAACAGCATCAGCGACAAGGTGAAACTGCAGATCGACAACTGTCTCGACTAGTCGCACCGGCGGCTGATCACGATGTACTGCGAAGGCCCCAGGCGCTACGCCTGGGGCCTTCGGCTATCCGCTGACACCACGGCCCTACGGCAGCTGCAGCTTCGCATCAACCGCGGCGATGACCGAGTTCGCCACGCTATTCTCGCCGCCGAAGACGAAGCAGTCGCAAGGAGACCCCGGCAACGTGCCGGGGTCTCCGAAGCAAGGGAAGCGTTTTCGGCTGAAAGCGCGCCCTACATCATTCCCATTCCGCCGCCCATGGCTGCGGCTGCGGCCATCGGGTCGTCCTTCTCGGGAAGATCGTTGATGGTCGTCTCGGTGATCAGGATCAGCGCCGCAATGGACGCTGCGTTCTGAAGTGCCGAACGCGTGACCTTGACCGGATCGATGACGCCCATACCCATGAGGTCGCCGTACTCGCCGGTTGCGCTGTTGAGGCCGTAGCCCTTGGTCGCCTCGTTCTTGATCTTCTCGACCACGACAGAGCCCTCGAACCCAGCGTTGGACGCGATCGTCTTGAGGGGCGCATCGAGCGCCTTGCTGATGATCTTGACGCCGATCATCTCTTCCTCGGGAAGATCGAGCGACTCAAGGACAGCCGCCGCGTCAACGAGAGCGACGCCGCCGCCAGCGACGATACCCTCTTCGACCGCTGCGCGAGTGGCCTGCAGCGCGTCCTCGATGCGGTGCTTCTTCTCCTTGAGCTCGACCTCTGTGGCCGCGCCCACCTTGATGACCGCGACGCCGCCGGAGAGCTTCGCAAGACGCTCCTGAAGCTTCTCGCGGTCGAAGTCCGAGTCGGAGTTCTCAATCTCGCCCTTGAGCTGGTTGATACGGGCCTTGATCTGATCCTCTGCACCCGCACCATCGATGATCACGGTGTCTTCCTTGGTGATCTTGACGGTCTTGGCGCGACCGAGCATCTCGAGCGTCACGTTCTCCAGCTTGAGGCCCATCTCCTCGGTGACCACCTGGCCGCCGGTGACGATGGCGATATCCTCGAGCATCCGCTTTCGGCGATCGCCGAAGCCCGGCGCCTTGACGGCGACCGACGTGAACGTGCCACGGAGCTTGTTGACGATGAGCGTCGCGAGCGCTTCGCCCTCGACATCTTCCGAGATGATGAGAAGTTGCTTGCCGGACTGCATGACCTTCTCGAGCACGGGCAGCAGATCCTGGATGTTGCCGATCTTGCTGCTCGCGATGAGGATGAGGGGCTCTGAGAGCACGGCCTCCATGCGATCGGGGTCTGTGACCATGTAGGGCGAGATGTAGCCCTTGTCGAACTGCAGTCCCTCGACGGTCTCGATATCGATGCCGAAGGTCTGCGACTCCTCGACCGTGATGACGCCGTCCTTGCCCACAACCGTCATGGCCTCGGCGATCGTGTCGCCGATCACGTCATCGGCAGCAGAGATGGCGCCTACGTGCGCAATCTCTTCCTTGTCCTCGATCTCCTTGGCGTTGGCCTTGATGCCCTCGACAACGGCCTCGACAGCCTTCTCGATGCCACGCTTGATGGCCAGCGGATTGGCGCCAGCGGCGACGTTGCGGAGACCCTCGCGGACGATGACCTGCGCGAGCAGCGTCGCGGTGGTGGTACCGTCACCGGCAACGTCGTTGGTCTTGGTCGCGACTTCCTTGACGAGCTGGGCTCCCATGTTCTCGAGCGGATCCTCGAGTTCGATCTCCTTGGCGATCGTCACACCGTCGTTCGTGATGGTCGGCGCGCCGAACTTCTTGTCGAGCACGACGTATCGACCCTTGGGGCCGAGGGTGACCTTCACGGCGTTGGCGAGCTTGTTGACGCCCGACTCAAGGCCGCGACGGGCCTCCTCGTCGAACCTGATTTCTTTGGCCATAGAGGTGTACTCCTCCTTCAGTAGATTCGGTTGCGAACTGCGAGCGGTCGTCTAGTCCTGGACGACCGCGATGATGTCGCGCTCTTCGAGGATCTTGTACTCGACACCGTCGATCTTGATTTCGTCCCCACCGTACTTGCGGTAGATGACGACATCGCCGGCGTTCACATCCATCGGAATGCGCTTGCCGTCATCGTCGCGCTTGCCCTCGCCGACGGCGACGACTTCGCCGCGCTGCGGCTTCTCTTTGGCGGTGTCCGGGATGACCAGACCACTCTTGGTCTGCTCCTCGGCTTCCGCCGGCTTGACGATCACTCGATCGCCCAATGGCTTGAGATTCATTCCCTGCCCTCCTGTGACGTCACGCAAAGGTCTAGATACCGAACGTGTTCGGGAGACTCCTTGCCGAAGACCCCCTGGGGTGACCGACCGCGAACGGTATGTACCCCATTCGCAACCAGACCACTCCGAGTGCTAGCACTCAAGCCTCCCGAGTGCCAGCAAGATAGGATTGTAGTACGACAGTCGCCGACGTTCAAGGCCTATCAACAGGGAATTTGCAGCAAGGGTTGAGTGTCATACACTCAGGTTTGGACGTCGCGCTAGCGCTCATCCAACCTCATGTCCGCCTCCGCCTCGGCATCGAGACCGAGACGCTCGCCCTGCAGATACCGCCACGTCCCGGCAGCAGCGATCATGGCCGCATTGTCAGTGCAAAGCGAGAGTGGCGGCACCGAAACGCCCACCCCTTCGGCCGCCATGGCCTGGCCCAGCGCGTCGCGTAGGCGCGGATTCGCGGCCACGCCGCCCCCGAGGCAGAACCATCTCACGCCGAGTTCCTTCACCGCGCGCACAGCCTTCGCTACCTGCACGTCGATCACGGCCTCCTGGAACGAGGCGGCAAGGTCGGGGATGTCGATCTCGCGACCGGCATCCCGTTCGTGCCGAATGTGGTTGATCACCGCCGTCTTGAGTCCCGAGAGAGAGAACTGGTAGTCGCCCGAGTGCAACATCGCCCTCGGGAAGTCGATCGCTGCCGGGTCGCCGTCTTCGGCCAGCTTCGAGAGTATCGGCCCACCCGGGTAGCCCAGTCCCAGGAACTTGGCGACCTTGTCGAACGCTTCGCCAGCCGCGTCGTCGAGAGTCTCCCCGAGCGTGCGGTAGACGCCCCACTCGGGCACGTGCAACAGAGATGTATGGCCACCCGAGACCACGAGCGCCACCAGCGGCGGCTGCACATCCGGGTCCGCCAGCACGTTCGCGAAGATATGACCCTCGAGATGGTTCACCCCTACAAGCGGAATCCCCGTAGCGAACGACAACCCCTTCGCGTATGCGAGCCCAACGACCAGCGCCCCAATCAGTCCCGGTCCATGAGTGACGGCAATCGCGTCAAGATCGCCGAAGACTGTCCCGGCCTCATCCATCGCCTCTTGCACGACCGCGACGATGGCCTCCGTGTGCTTGCGCGATGCGATCTCGGGCACGACGCCGCCGAAGCGCGCGTGGAAATCGACCTGCGTCGCCACGACGCTTGAGAGCACCTCTCTCCCCCCACGCATCACAGCAGCCGCCGTCTCGTCGCACGAACTCTCGATCGCAAGCACGAGCGGTCCTTGTTCGTCGGTCGTGTCCCCCGGATACGCGAGGAGGTCTTGCTCCGCGCGCCGCCGAAGCAACTCCAGGCGAGCCTCCCCACCTGGATGTGTGATGTCGTCGCTCCACATGATCACGGCGTGCTCACCGGTCTCACTGTAGTACCCGGGCCGAACACCGACCGACTTCAGGCCTGCTGCCTCGTAGAGGGCCCTGGCCGAGCGATTTCGCTCCCGCACCTCGAGAGTCAGGTGTCGCGCCCCCAACTGTCGAGCGCGCACCGCAAGGTGCGCTAGGAGCGCTCGCCCCAGGCCACGATGTCGGACGCCATCGTGTATCGCGAGGTTCATCACGTGCGCCTCGTCGGCCATCAGAGCCACTCCGCCGTAGCCGAGGACTTTGTTGTCGTGCTCCACGACGAGCCATGCACGCCCGCCCTCGATGCACATCTCGTTCTCAAACATGATGCGCGTCCACGGCATGGGGAACGATTCTCCCTCGATCGCGAGCACCGCTTCAAGGTCTCGTGGTTCCATGTCCCGAACGACCGCACTCACTGCGCTTCTCCGAAACCAGGGCCCCGCACGCCTGAATCGGGCGCCGATTCGCCCGTGGTCTCTCCGACCTGCGACCGTTCGTTCTCCTCGGCATCCGAGAGTCGCGTATACACCGGCAGCACCGTCGCGGGTTCGCCATCACCTTGCCCACCGCGCCGATGCTCTTCGGCATACGCAGCCAGCAATCCCGCACCGGACGTGCGCCAGAGCCGCTCCGGCAGCACCGTGGCACGCCCCCCCAGGCACTCCTGGAACACTCCGAGGTGTTTCCGAAGACCGTTTCCCGCCAGCATCAGCTCTCCCACGCCGGACCAGTCGTCGGCGGCATGCGAGGGGAACCGGACCCGATCGCCCTCCAGTCGACGCACATGCCCTTCTGCAAGCTCGAACAACGCGGGGTACACTTCGCCTCGCATCGCGTCGCCAACCACCCCGAGGAGCCCCTCGTGGTCGACACACGACCACGCTATCGCATCGAGCGTCACTACGCCGAAGAGCGGGACCCCGCGTCCGTGGGCAAGCCCTTTGGCCGTTGCCACTCCGATTCGCACGCCAGGGAAGGAGCCCGGTCCGCGTCCCACAAAGACCTCGTCGATGTCGGCGGGGGCAAGAGACTGAGATGCG
>JAENZW010000052.1 GCA_016841065.1 Actinomycetota bacterium | reverse complement strand
GGGCCATGATGCCGGTCTGCAGCAGCTGGTGCACCGGCTGGCGCTCGATGACGCCCGGGGCCCTGAACTCGACCGGGCGCATGCCCTCTGCCTGGATCGGACCCTTGCCGTCGATGGGCTGGCCGAGAGGATCGATGATCCTGCCGAGCATGCCCTTGCCCGAAGGCACCTCGACGATGCGACCGGTCGTACGAACGGTGTCGTTCTCGCCAATGGCTTCGACGTCACCGAGCAGAACGGCACCGACCTCGTTCACGTCGAGGTTGAGAGCCATGCCGAAGACGACGTGACCGCCGGCCCCGACGAACTCGAGAAGCTCGCCGGCCATGGCACCGCGAAGACCTTCGCAGCGCGCGATACCGTCTCCGACCTGGAGGACGGTTCCGACCTCACGAACGTCTACCTCGGCGGAGAACCGCTCGAGCTGAGCCTTCAGCACTTCATTGATAGCGCTGGCAGTTATCTCTGCCACTTACGCCTCACCTCCCTGGGGTGTCGCGGAAAGCGTGGCGCGCATGGAGTCGAGCTGGGAAGCAAGGCTTCCGTCGAGCACGCGGCCTGCGACCTTGATGACGATACCGCCGACGATCGACTCATCGACCCGCTCGCGGAGCGCCACGGGGCGCCCGAGCGACGTGGTGAGCTGCTTCTCGATTGTGGCGCGAGTGGACTCGTCGAGAGCGATGGCCGTCGTGATCTCTGCCACGACGACACCGCGCTGACTCTCGGCGATCTCGCGATAGTCGCGAGCAACGTCGCCGAGAAGAGCTATGTGACCTCTTTCCACCGCAAGCGTGACGATCGCGAGCACCTCTGGTGCAACACTCGCTCCGAAGATCTCACGAAGGACTTCTCGCTTCTTCTCCGCAGGAACCTGCGCGTCGGCGAGCGCATCACGCAGGTCGATATGACCGCGGACTGCCGTGACGACGGCTGTTACGCCCTCGTCCGCTGCATCAACCGCATCCGCGGCGGAGGCGAGGTCGAACAGGACCTTCGCGTAGGTCCGTGCGATCTCGCTAGTTGTCATTGAGACCGCCCACCTCGGCGACGTACTTCTCAATCAACTTCGCGTGGTCTGCCGAAGAGAGCTTCTCGCCAATGAGCTTGCCGGCAACAGCGACCGAAATGTCGGCGACCGATGCCTGCAACTCAGCGATCGCGGCCTTCTTCTCGGAATCGATCGCCTCGCGCGCCTTCACGACGATCTGCGCGGCCTCTTCGTTGGCCTTGGCGACAATCTCCTCTTTCATCGACTCGGCGACCTTGCGGCCCTGGTCGATGATCTTGCTCGCTTCTCCGCGTGCCTCGGCCATCTGCTGCTTGTACTCCTCGAGCAGACGCTCGGCCTCGACCTGCGTGTTCTCGGCCTTCTCGAGAGACTCCTTGATGGCCGCGGCGCGCTTGTCGAGCATGCCGATGATGAGCGGGAACGCGAACTTGTACAGCACGAGAAACAGGATGACGAACGCCACCATGGTCGGCCAGATGTCCGCCGGGTTCGGGTAGACCGCACCGAGCGTTCCGGCTAGACCCTCTGCGGCCTTCTCGCCGCCTTCCACCGCTTCCGCGCTGGCGTATGCGAATTCGATCAACACGACTGGCTACCTCCGTCCTTGAACGTCGACTACAGAAGGAACGTGAGGACGAAGCCGAGGAGTGCGAGCGCCTCGGTGAACGCGATGGCGATGAACATCGTGGTCTGGATACGACCGGCCATCTCGGGCTGGCGCGCCATTGCCTCGAGCGCCTTGCCACCGACGATGCCGATGCCCACACCCGGGCCGATGGCCGCGAGGCCGTACGCGAGACCCTTGCCGATGGCGGTGAGGCCGGGGACGAGAGCTTCCACTAGTTCTTCCTCCTTCTTTTCTGAAACCGCGTCTGGCGGTTCCCGATCACAACTGTCACCGGCCTCAAACGTGCAGCCGGGTTCCTACCGATCCTCTAGTGCTCCGAAGCGTGAACCGAACTCTGGATGTACACCGCGGTCAGAATCGTGAACACATAGGCCTGGATGAAGGCCACGAACACCTCAAAGGCGTACATGATGATCAGGAAGGCCATCGATACCGCGCCGACTCCGATGCCGCCAATGCTCCAGGACAGACCCTTCTCGAAGAAGGGCCAGAACAGTGCCGTGAAAGCGCCGAACACCCCGAGAATGATGTGACCTGCGTACATGTTGGCAAAGAGTCGTACGGCCAGCGTGAGCGGCCGGACCAGGAACGTCGAAATGAACTCAAGCAGGAAGATGTAGGCACCGAGTACGAGCCTTCCTGCCAGCGGCATCTCTCGCACGCCGGACGGGATCAGCGACTTGAAGTAGCCGAAGAACCCGTTCTTGGAGAAGCCGACCCACACGAAGATGAGCCAGCTCAGTAGCGCGAGGGCGACGGTACCGCCGATGCTGCCGGCGAACGTCTTGCCGCCCGGGATAAGACCGTAGAAGTTCGAGATGAGGATCATGAAGAAGAAGGTGCCCAGGAGTGCTGTGTACTTGGGACCCTCCTTGGGACCGATTACATCGACGGCCATATCGCGGATGAATTCGACGCCGGACTCGATCATCGAAACGAACCGTGAACTCGGTGCGAGTTCCGCGGTGGAACCGCTCTCGGCCGCTAGCTTCATGCGACGCGACTCGCGCCTGGCAACGAAGGTGAAGATCAACACTGTGGTCACGAGCGCGATGATGCCCCACGTGGTGTAGTTCGTGAGTGTGAGGGGACCTTCAACCGTCCCGTTCATGTCGTTGAACGGCAACACGGAAAGCTCGTGCACCAGATGCTCGATCTTCTGCGGGAGTTCGTCCATTGGGTTCACGCGTCTACCGACCTCCTATCCCGGCGCCCGGATTCGGGCGGGCATACCTATGGAGTCCTGCGAATCGCACGAGTTCGACCGTGTAGGTCACGAGGAACCCGGCCATGAACGCGAGGGCAAAGTAGAGAAAGCCGTCGGACGCGACAGCGCGATAGACCCACAGCACGAATACCGAGAAGAAGAGGCGCAGAATCATAGAGATTCCGGCGACAAGCAGACCGCGTGTCGGGTCTTCGGCAGTCATGCCCCGAAAGCTGGCGCGGGAGACGAACAGCAAGCCGACACCGAGCGAAACGCCCAGTACGGCCGCTATGTAGGGCTGCGTCAGCAGCGAGAGAGGACTATCGCCGAACACCGGAGTTGATCTTCCTACCCCTCGTATATGCGACTCAATCGGTACGAGCTCCAAGACCGACCGCGAGCGGCTGCCTCACGAAGGGCATGCGTGTGCGACGGGGCCCGAAACGCTGGTAGCGCCGGGCGCATTCCGACCGGGGGGTCTCGGAAGCGACCCAATCGTACACGAAGGTTCCGCAAGCGACAAGCGCGTCTGACCTGCCAGATTCAGTCAGCTTCAGCGCTGGCGCTACCGTGATGGTGCGCCGCTTCCAGCAGTCCGAGCCAGTACGCCATCACGGCGGTCAGCACTGCGAGTACGGCGAGAACGGCGTATTTGACTGGTGACGGTGCCCACCTCATCTCGTAGCCGCCGATGGCGAGCGCAATCGACCAAACGTAGATGATCAGCACCGTCTGTCGTTGGTTGAACCCGCGACCCAACAGCCGGTGGTGGATGTGTCCTCTGTCGGCTTCTTGAATCGGTCGCCCGTGGGCGATCCGACGGACGATAGCGGAAGCCGTATCGAAGATGGGTACGCCGAGGATGATAAGGGGGACGGCCAGAGCGATGGCCGCCACGGTCTTCATCACACCCACAAGCGAGATGACCGCGAGGGTGAAGCCCAGGAAGAGCGCCCCAGAATCGCCCATGAAGATCGACGCGGGATGCGAGTTGAAGCGCAGGAAGCCGAGACATGCACCGACCAGCGCGACCGCGAGCGTGGCAGCCTCGAGATGGCTGCTCTGCTCGGCAAGCAGGAGGAACGTCCCTGCGGATATCGCGGTGATTCCCGCAGCAAGCCCATCGAGGCCGTCGATGAGGTTCACGACGTTCGTGAACCCGGTGATGTAGACCAGTGTGATCGGAATCCCCAGCAGCCCGAGCATGATCAGACCGCCCGTGAAGGGGCTGCCGACGTAGTCGATCCTCACGCCGGCGGTCATGACGACTGCGGCGGCAACAAGCTGGCCCATGAACTTGATCCCGGGACTCAGAGTGAAGACATCGTCGAGGACGCCCACCAAGAACACGAGGGTGATGCCGCCCAAGACGGCCGCCATCTGTCCCGGGTTGGATGACAGATCTCCACCCCAGTTCCACTGGGTCTCTCCAACGTATTGCGTCGCGAGCGCGGCAAGGAACCCGAGGAAGATGGCCACGCCACCCAACCGTGGCACGGCAGTGTCGTGCACCTTGCGGTCGCCTGGGTGATCGACGATCCCGAAGCGTAGGCAGAAGCGACGCACGAGCGGTGTGGCGACGAGTGTCACGATGGCCGCCACGACACCGAGGAACGCAAGGTGGCGAAGACTCACGCTACGTCACCACCGGCATCCTGACCGACGGTGATCTGACGCAGTGCGATTCCCGCTTCAGACAACAACTCCTCGGCCAGGATGTCTGGATACGGATCGCGGAAGACGATATCCACGGCGCCCGCATTGATGAGGATCTTCGCGCACAGCACGCACGGCTGATGCGTCGAGTACACTGTGGCCCCGTCGATCGTGATACCGTGTCGCGCCGCCTGGATGACGGCGTTCTGCTCCGCGTGGATGCCCCGGCACAGCTCGTGGTTCGACCCCGATGCGATGCCCCGCTGCTCGCGGAGGCATCCGACGTCCTCGCAGTGCGCCAACCCGCTCGGCACACCGTTGTAGCCCGTCGACAGGATGCGCTTGCCCTTCACGAGCACGGCGCCAGTGTGCCGACGCATACACGTCGAGCGTCCCGAAACCTCGCCTGCGATTCTCATGAAGTAGTCGTCCCAAGACGGGCGCGGCATGTGTTGCCCCTATCGAACGGGCGCCTGAAGCCGCAGGCGCTATTTGGTGCCGAAGAGTCTATCGCCCGCGTCACCCAGGCCGGGCACGATGTAGCCGTGGCTGTTCAGGTGACTATCCACCGCACACGCATAGATGTGGACGTTGTCACAGCTCTTGACGACCTCTTCGATACCCTCGGGTGCCGCGATGAGAACCAGGAGCTTGACGGATGTGGCGCCGCGCGCCTGGAGGAACTCGATCGCGGCAGAAGCCGAGCCGCCCGTGGCGAGCATTGGGTCGACGATCAGGACGTCGCGTTCATTGATGTCCTCCGGCAGCTTGCAGTAGTACTCGACGGGCTTGAGCGTCTCCGGGTCGCGATACAGACCGACGTGCCCTACCTTCGCGGCCGGGAGCAGTTCCAGAATGCCGTCGACCATTCCCAGCCCGGCGCGAAGGATCGGGATCACCGCCACCTTCTTGCCGGCCAACACGTACGTCGACGTTTCGACCAGCGGAGTCGTGACCGTTGTCTCGGCGAGCTGGAAGTCGCGCGTCGCCTCATACGCCATGAGCATCGCAAGTTCCTTGACGAGTTCTCGGAACTCCTTGGCGCCGGTCCCGACATCGCGAAGGATGGATATCTTGTGTTGGATCAGCGGATGATCCATCACGGTGACATTCGGGTACTTCTTCGGGTCCATGTACTTCGACATCCTCCTTCAACCGCAGCCGTGCTGAAGCGTCCGGGACGACCAGCCGCGACCTTCCTTCTAGCCGAGCTCGGGGTAGAGCGGATGCGCTGCGAGCATCTCGGCAATCTGAGCTGAGATGTCGTTCAGCCGCTGCTGATCGTCTCTCTTGAAGATTGCGTCGGCGATGAGGCAGCCGATCGTGTGCGACTCACCCTCCGAGAACCCCCGCGTCGTCATCGCAGCCGTCCCGACGCGGATGCCGCTCGTGACGAAGGGGCTCTCCGGGTCGTTTGGAATGGCATTCTTGTTGAGCGTGATTCCGACGCGCTCGAGAAGCTCCTCTGCATCCTTGCCCGTGATGTTGGCCGAGCGAAGATCCACGAGCATGAGGTGGTTGTCCGTGCCTCCCGAGACCAAGCGCAGGCCACACTCAGTCAGAGCCGCCGCCATTGCCTTCGCGTTCGTGACCAGCTGGTTGATGTAGGTCGTGAACTCGGGCTGCATGGCTTCCTTGAAGGCGACAGCCTTTGCGGCGATGACGTCCTCGAGCGGTCCTCCCTGCGTTCCGGGGAAGACGGCTTTGTCGATCGCTGCAGCGTGCTGCGCCTTGCACAGGATGAAGCCGGAGCGCGGCCCGCGAAGCGTCTTGTGCGTCGTGGACGTGACGACGTCCGCATGAGGAACCGGAGACGGGTGTGCGCCCGTCGCAACCAGACCGGCGATATGTGCCATGTCGACCATGAGGATCGCCCCGACCTCGCGGGCGATGCGGCCGAAACGCTCGAAATCGATGATCCGCGGGTAGGCGCTCGCGCCCGCGATGATCATCTTGGGACGTGTCTCCCGCGCGATGCGCTCGACCTGTTCGTAGTCGATGATCTCGTCCTCGCCCAGACCGTACGCGACCATGTCGTAGAACATGCCCGAGAAGTTCACGGGAGAGCCGTGCGTGAGGTGTCCGCCGTGCGCGAGGCTCATGCCTAGAACGCGGTCACCGGGCTTCAGGAACGCGAAGTATGTCGCCATGTTGGCCTGCGCACCGGCATGCGGCTGGACGTTCGCGTGATCGGCGCCGAAGAGTTCGCACGCACGCTGGCGAGCGAGGTCCTCGACGATGTCGACGCTCTCGCAGCCCCCGTAGTAGCGCTTTCCCGGCAGGCCTTCGGCATACTTGTTCGTCATCACCGTTCCGCACGCTTCGAGCACGGCGAGCGATGCGAAGTTCTCCGACGCAATCAACTCGATCGTGCCACGCTGGCGCTCAAGTTCGGCGTCGATGGCAGCCGCTACCTCGGGATCCTGCCCCGGAATGTACCGCAATGTCATGCTCTCTCCACTTCCCGCGTGATTGTGTAGAGTCCCGCACGGACGCGCGGGGCCTTCAGCCCTTTTCGAGATCGGTGATCTTGGCAACCCGCTGTCCGTGCCGACCTCCCTCGAACTCCGTGCCGAGGAAGATGTCGATGATCTCCTGATTGACATCCTCGGAAATGAACCTGCCAGAAACGGTGAGGACGTTGGCATCGTTGTGCTGCCGGGCAAGCCGCGCAAACTCGGGGTCGGTGACGTTCGCCGCGCGCACGCCGTCCACCTTGTTCGCAGCCATTGCCATGCCGATTCCTGTGCCGCACACAAGCACGCCGCGCTCGGCATCCCCCGAGGCGACCGTGCGCGCAACCCCCGCCGCGAAATCAGGGTAGTCCACGGAGTCGTCTCCGTTGCTCGTGCCGACGTCTACAACTTCGTGACCCTGTGCCTCCAGATGCTGCCGGATGCGCTCCTTCTGGTCGAACCCGGCGTGATCGCTACCGATGACAACGCGCATGTGTACTGAATCTCTCCCTCACACAACGTCGGCGACGCCCGGCCTGGCGCCACCGACGATTGTAGCAGTCCTCTGTATCCGACAGATGCGGCTATGCCACTCCCACAGCAGCAAGCAGAATCGAGTCCGAAGGAATCGCGCCCTCCCGGATGATTCTCGGTTCTTGACCGGTGCAGTCCACGACCGTCGACGCTTGCTTGTGCTCGGTCTCACCACCATCGAGAACCACATCCGCCGCTGCGATGATGCGCTCCTCCACGTCGGAGAACACCCCGGGAGCCGGCTGACCACTCGTGTTCGCGGACGTCGCGATGATCGGACCGCCTGATGCCTGGATGAGCTCCATGATTACCTCGTGGTCGGGACTGCGCAGCGCCACAGTCCCGTCGTCGGCGCGGAAGTCCTTGCCGACAAGTTCGGAGGCCTTGACCACGATCGTAAGCGCTCCCGGCCAGAAGGCCTTTGCGAGCTTGTGGGCGTAATCCGGCACTTCGACACCGTACTTGTCGAGCAGGACATCGTCGTCCTCGACAAGCCAGGGCAGGGGCTTCTCGAGGGGGCGAACCTTGATGTCGAATATCTCCTGCGGGCCGAAGCACGAGTGCGCTGATGCACCGATGCCGTAGACGGTTTCCGTCGGGAAAACAACAATCCCGCCGCCTCTGAGCACCGTTGCGGCGAGATTGATGACCTCCGCGGAGGGATTCTCCGGGTCAATTCGGAACACCTTGCTCATGACGACCGCCTCCGTTCTCGTTCCTGCCCTGTAGTGGCGGGCCTCACGTCACGGACGCCGACCTGTAACGATTCGGGGTCTCCCGGTGAGGTCCGGCACGGTCTCTACTCCTTCATACCACGCCTGCATCTCTTTGGCAGCATCTTCGACCCGCCGTTCGTCAAGTTCCATGGAAAGCACACCACCCGCGGCAAGCCATTTCGCCGCCTCGCTGATGATCCTGCGCGCGACATCCAGGCCGTCGGGTCCGCCGTCAAGTGCGAGATGAGGTTCATACCCGATCACCTCTTCGGCCAGCTCAGGGACGTCCGCCGAAGGGATGTACGGCGGATTGGCACTGACGGCGTCGACGTGCCCGCGAAGCTCGGGAGGTAGTGGTGCGAAGAGATCACCCTCGAGGATAGTCACCCGATCAGAAAGTCCCAGCCGCTCGGCATTCTCTCGCGCAATCTCAACAGCCCCTGGCGAGAGCTCGGTGGCGTACAGACGCGCTGCGGGCAGTTCGTGCGCGAGCGAGCACGCAACGCACCCGGATCCCGTGCACAGGTCGACGATGGTAGGAGATTCGACACCAGCCAAGGCTCCCAGCGCCACGTCGACGAGAACCTCGGTTTCCGGACGTGGGATGAATGCGCCGGGTCTCACCTGCATCACTATGTGGCGAAATGGCATCTCCCCGGTGACGTACTGGAGCGGGACTCCATCCGCACGTCGTTTGACCAGCTCACGCAAGGTCGCGCGCTCTTCGGGACTGAGAGGCCGATCATGGTACGCGTACAACTCCACCCGAGATAGCCCGGTAGCTGCCGAAAGAAGCCATTCCGATGACAATCGCGACTGTTCGATGCCTCGACTCTCGAGGTGGCCGGCTGTCCACTCGAGCGCATCCCGCACGCTCCAGACGCGCTCGGACACGCTAGACCACCGCCGCAAGGCGCTCCGCACGATCGGCTGCGGCGAGCGCTTCGACGATATGGTCGATATCGCCCATCATGATTGCTGGAAGGTTGTGAACCGTCAGCCCGATGCGGTGGTCCGTAATCCGGTCTTGCGGATAGTTGTACGTACGAATCTTCTCGGACCGGTCTCCCGATCCAATCTGACTGCGGCGCTCGGCTCCAAGTTCGGCCTGCTGCTTCTCGAGCTCCCTCTCGTAGAGCCGGGCCCGAAGCACCCGCATTGCGTTCTCCTTGTTCTGGAGTTGCGACTTCTGGTTCTGGGACTGCACGACGAGACCAGTAGGCAGGTGCGTGATGCGTACGGCGGAGTCGGTGGTGTTGACGGACTGACCACCGGGTCCGCTTGAGCGATAGACGTCGATGCGAAGATCTTCCTGTCGAATCTCGATCTCGACGTCTTCGGCCTCAGGAAGAACGGCGACCGTGGCTGTAGACGTATGTATGCGTCCCCCGGACTCCGTCACTGGCACGCGTTGCACGCGATGCACACCGGACTCGAACTTCATCTTCGAGTAGACGTTCTTCCCCTTCACCATGAACGAGACATCCTTGAAGCCGCCGATCTCCGTTTCGCTGGCGTCAATCTCCTCGACCTTCCAGCGCTGGGCCTCCGCATAGCGCGTATACATGCGATACAGCTCACCCGCGAAGAGCGCAGCCTCGTCGCCGCCAGCGCCCCCACGAATCTCGATGATGACGTTCTTGTCGTCGTTGGGGTCTTTCGGGAGCATCATCACCTTGAGCTCTTCTTCGAGAACGGGCAGCTTGACCTCCAGTTCACGCATCTCCTCTTTCGCGAGATCCTTCATCTCAGGATCCGACTCGGTGCGAAGGATCTCCTCCGCATCGGCGACTCCATCGAGCACACCGAAGTACTCCTCGATCTTTGAGGCGAGCGGTACCATGTCACGCTGCTCTTTCGCGAGCCTCGCGTACTCCTTCTGATCGCCAAGCACCGCCGGATCGGCGAGCCGATCCATCAGTTCGGTGTAGCCGGCGAGTATCTGTGAAAGCTTGTCACGCATGGTGTATCAGGGATTCCTTACCGGGATCGAAATGCGGTCCAACCGACCGCACGGGCCAGGAGCCATTCTAGCATCGAAGCGCTATCCGACGACCAGACGCAGTCTCTCTTCGGCAACGCCCACGGAGAGTAGCGAGCCGAAGGGGAACTCCATCCGATCTGCCTCAAGTCTCCTTTGGGATTCTCCGGAAAAGCCTCGCTAGTGTGCGGGCAGCGGGGCGGGCGGTGGGTCTTCGCCCTCCTCGCGGGCGATCACCGCATTCATTGCGGCCACCGCGATCTCGATCATGTCGTCGGTCGGCTCGCGCGTCGTCATCTTCTGCAGCATAAGCCCGGGCCACAGCACCACTCGGACGACGGGATTGTCGGGAGCCTTGCCGGCCCACTTGATCACCTCGTACGCTAGCCCCGCGATGAGCGGAAGCAGCACCAGTCGCATCGCGATGGCGATAGCGAGAATCGCGTAGCGTCCTTCGGCACCCAACGCCGCTGCCAGGGCCTTCACCGGCACCAGCGAGAACACGAGTATCGCAATGACCATCACCATGAGCAGGAACGAGGTTCCGCACCGCACGTGCATCGTCTCGTAGCGCTGAATGACGTCCGCTTCGAGCGGTAGCCCATGCTCGTAGGCATGGATCGTCTTGTGCTCCGCTCCGTGGTACGCGAACACGCGCTGAATGTCCTTGATGCGGCTGACCGCCCAGATATAGGTGAAGAACGCGAGAACCCGCAACAGACCGTCCACGATGTTCCAGGTGAACGGCTTGTCCGTGGCGCCTCCAACGAGAAGGTTCGTAACTACCGCCGGGAGCACGATGAACAGGGCGATTGCGAGGCCGACTCCGAGCACCATCGTGAAGGCGATCTCCCTGCTGGAGAGCTGCTCTTCTTCGCTCTCACCTGCCACGGAGGCGGAAACCGAGAACGCCTTCATCGCAAGCACGAGCGTCTCGTACAGTCCGACGATGCCGCGGATGATGGGCTTCCCGAGCCAGGGCCGCTTCGAGACCGCGGTCTTCAGCTCGTGCTCCTCGATGTAGATCTCGCCATCGGGCTGCCGGACCGCGACCGCCCAGTTGTGCTTGCCGCGCATCATGATGCCCTCGAGGACAGCCTGACCACCTATGTGTGTGTACTTGATGCGCTCTGTCGCGTATGCGGTATCACTCACGCTGTCACTCTCGCTTCGGTGCCTTGGGGTATGGGTCGCCGCAGGTCATCTTACCCTCACGGCACGGCCCGCGACGACACGAAGCGCCGGCATCCATGAAGACATACGGTGCGGTCGGTTCGACGAGGGCAAGCATCGCGAGTGCAAGCTCGCGAATCTCCCACTGCGCGCGATTGCAGCAGCGGAGTTCGAAGAAGTGCAGAAGCTCGCGCATGTTCATGGTGACGACGATCTTCGTCTCGGTCGCGTTAGGCAGGAGGTATCGGGCATCCTCGGCTGCGACGCCAGCGTCGATCAGATCCCTGTATGCCTCGAATGCCGCAAGGTTGGCCGCGTCGAAACGCTCGCGCAGGTCCGGGTTCACAGCAACCGCGGGAGGCACGATGAAGCACGGTTCCTCGGCATACGCTACGTAGCGCTGCGACTGCTGGTTATAGCTTGCGAGGCGATGGCGCACGAGTTGATGGGTGAGCGCCCGCGACACGCCGTCGACCGCGAACGTGTAGCTGCCGTGCTCCAATGCCGAGAAGTGCCCGCTCGTCATGATGACCTTCAGTACCCGTTCGACCGCGTCGTCCGACAGCACTTCCATGAGCTCGGCAGCACCCACGGGTGCGTAGCACAGCCGGGCGGCTACCGCGACAGCACGCTGGGGATCAGGCGTATGGGACAGCAGCCGAACATCCACGCTGGTCTGGGTCCTTTCGGCAGAGATGCTTGAGACCCCGGCAAACACGAGGAGGCGAGTCACCTCGCCTCCTGATTCTAGCAGTGCATGAGATTGCCGAAGACTACTCGGCGGGCTCTTCTGGGGCTTCCTCGGCGGGGGCCTCTTCGACGGCGGCTTCCTCTACGGCAGCTTCCTCGACGGGAGCCTCTTCGACAGCGGCTTCCTCTACGGCAGCTTCCTCGACGGGAGCCTCGCCCTCTTCGGCTACTGCCTCATCGGCGGTCTCCTCGACGGGTTCGGCAGCAGCAGCCTCGGCGGCGGCGACTTCC
>JAENZW010000051.1 GCA_016841065.1 Actinomycetota bacterium | reverse complement strand
GTCGATCCCGGCACTGCGGAACGCCTCAGCCTGGTGTCGGAGCTCCTCGGTGTCGGACCCGTCCACGATCGTGAGACGCACCGGATCACCCTCCGCGGCACGTCCCGCGATGAAGCGCGCAGCGGCGACGCCTGACACGCCCAGGCCGACGACGAGTACGTCTCCTTCCAGGTGCAGCATGCTAGCCTCTCACCGATCCCACGAAGTACAGTGCGAAACCCGCACCTGCGAACATACCGGTGATAATCCAGAACCTGACCATGACTTTAGTCTCAGACCAACCGAGCATCTCGAAGTGGTGATGGATCGGCGCCATGCGGAAGATGCGTTTGCCTGTGAGCTTGAACGACGCGATCTGGAGTATCACCGACAGACCCTCGACCACGTAGATACCGCCGATCAGTACCGACAACAGCTCGGTCTTGGTGATTATCGCGAATGCGGCTATGGACGCGCCGAGGCCGAGAGATCCTGTGTCACCCATGAAGATGTCGGCTGGGAAGGCGTTGTACCAGAGGAAGCCAACGCACGCTCCCGCGATGGCAGCAGCGAGCAGAGCAGCTTCCAGCCTATCCTGACGAAACGCGATTCCCGCATAGCCAAGCATCACGATGGTCACTGTGCCTGCGGCAAGGCCGTCCAGTCCGTCAGTGAGATTCACCGTGTTCGAGAAGCTCAGAATCATGAAGAACACCAGCGCAAGATAGAGCCACGGAACCGTGATTGTCACGGCACCTATCACGTATGTGCTCATCGTACGACCCAGATCAATACTGAGATCCATCAGCGGCAGTGCGACGTCGGTCGACAGCCCCGCCCAATTCACGGCGAGCAGCCCGAATGTCACGGCGATTCCCGCCTGCCAGAGTATCTTCGCCTGCCAGGTAAGACCGAGAGAACGTTCGTGCCAGACCTTCGCCCAATCGTCCACAAACCCCAGAAGTCCGCATGCTGCGGTAACACCCAGCGCCAGCAGCGAAAGGCGACCGACGTTGCCGAGGACAAAGTACGTCCCGGCGATGACGAACAGAATCAGAACGCCGCCCATCGTTGGCGTGCCCTGCTTCACCAGATGCCCTTGCGGGCCGTCCGCCCTCACCTGCTGGCCAATGTTCCTGAACCGGAGCACGCGTATCCAGAGTGGGAATAGCAGGCCCGACGCCACGAGCGCCACAACGACGGAGAGAAAGACCTGGTATGTCGGGTACTGGGCCAACCTAAACACGCGGATTCACAATCCCTTCGACAATGCGCTCGAGTCCCATGATCCGGGACGCCTTCACGAGGACGACATCACCGGACTCGAGCAAGTCATCAAGCACCTCAACGGCCTCGTCCGGCGAGACACACGGGCGAATCTCGTCGTCCGCCTTCCCTTCTGCGCGCGCACCATCTGCGATTCTCCGGGCCCGCGGACCCACAGTGACGAGGACGTCCACTGGCAGACGCGCTACCGCTTCGCCAATCCTGAAATGGGCCAACTCAGTGAGAGATCCAAGTTCGGCCATGTCGCCCAGGACGGCGATTCTCTTGCCCTCGGCGCGCATCTCGGACAGAGTCTCGATTGCCGCACGCATCGAGGTCGGATTCGCGTTGTAGGCGTCGTTGATCACATGAACACCGCTGGCCGTGCCGAACGACTGCATTCGCATCTCACCGGAGCGGGCGGCCTCGAGTCCAAGGACGATGTCGGACAGGGATACTTCCAAGCTGAGAGCCACCGCAGTCGCGGCCAGCGCGTTGTACACATTGTGTCTGCCTGGAACGGCGAGGGCGACCTCGCCTGTCCCGACGGGAGTGACCAGAGTGAAGTGTGCGCAGCTCTCGTCATCAATCTCCAGATCCTTCGCGGTGACCTCGCACTCCGGATCCAACCCGTAGTAGACCACCGTAGCCTCGGTCTGCCGTGCAAGTAGGCCTGACATTGCGTCGTCCTTGTTGAGGAACGCATGTCCGTCCGACCCAATCGCGGCGAGCAACTCGCCTTTGGCCGAAGCGATAGCCTCCTGAGTTCCCAGCAGCTCGATGTGGCTGGTCCCTATATTGGTGACCAAACCGGCTGTCGGACGGGCAATCTTGGCGAGATTCTCAATCTGTCCGAGGCCACGCATGGCCATCTCGACGACTAGAACGTCCGTATCCGCGCCTGCGCGCAGAATCGTCAAAGGCACGCCAAGTTCGTTGTTCTGGTTGCCCTCGGTGGCGACCACCCGGAACCTCACCGAGAGCACGGACGTCAGAAAGTCCTTGGTTGTCGTCTTTCCCGTGGACCCGGTTACGCCGATGACGGGGCAGAAGAGGCGACCCCTGTGGTAGGACGCGAGCCGCTGCGTCGCGTCGAGGGCGCTCTCTATCCCAATCACCGCAACGTCGCGTTCGACGGCACCTTCGAGATGCTCTGCTATCTCTTCGGCAGATGCGGTCACGAGCAATGCGCGTGCGCCCTGGTTGATTGCATCGGCCAGGTGCAGGTGACCGTCGGTGTTCTCTCCTGTGAACGCGACGAACGCATTGCCCGGTTCGACGCGTCGCGAGTCGACCACGAACCCGTTGACCATGGTCGTGTCCGAGCCGCGGAGAAGCTCTCCCCCGACTACATCCACGAGAGTCTCGACAGACAAGGTCAGCACAGTCTCGCCAGCTCCTCCCGAACGACCTCTCGATCGTCGAAATGGACGGTCCTGTCTGCGAAGATCTGGTAGTCCTCGTGCCCTTTGCCCGCTACGAGAACAGCATCTCCTTCGCTGGCCTGCGCGAGCGCAGAGGCGATGGCGAGACGACGATCGACCTCCACCTGATAGGAGGCCGAGACCCGCCGAAGCCCATCCTCGATCTGAAGGATGATTCCGACAGGGTCCTCCGAGCGTGGATTGTCGCTCGTGACGATGATGTGATCCGCGCGCCCACCGGCCGCCTCGCCCATGAGGATCCGCTTGTCCGGATCCCGGTCTCCTCCGCACCCGAAGACAACGAGGACTCGCCCTTCTGTGACACCGCGAACCGCATCGATAGCCTTGCTCAGACTGTCCGGAGTGTGTGCGTAGTCTACGTACAGTGCAAAGGGCTGACCCGCATCGACACGCTCAAGACGACCGGGAACCTGCGGGGCATGCTCCAGTCCCCTGGCTATCGCATCGATGTCGACACCCAGCGCGAAGGCACAGCCCGCCGCGACGAGCGCATTGCTCACATTGAAAGCCCCGGCAAGTGGCATTCGCACCTCAGTCGCACCGCGCGGCGTTAGGAGCTCGAACGAACTGCCGTCCGACGACAGGCGCACCCCACGCGCGACGATCACTGCCTCCGCATCGAGGCCGACCGTGAGGACGTCCTTGATCTCGGCCGCCATTGCGGCGCCAAGAGAGTCGTCGATGTTGATCACCCTGTGCCCAACCTCCATGTCGGTGAACAGCCTGCGCTTGACCGCGAAGTATTCCTCGATCGAGTGATGATAGTCGAGATGGTCCTGGGTCAGATTGGTGAACGCCGCAACCTCGAATCGAACCGCGTCGACCCGATGCAGGTCAATGGCGTGAGATGAGACTTCCATGCTCACGACATCAACATCACTATCTCGCATCTCTTTGAGCAGAGCATGCAAGTCCGTCGATTCAGGCGTGGTGCGACCCGCGGGTCGCCGCAGGTCGGCAACACGCGTCTCCACCGTGCCGATGAGCCCGGTCCGGCAGCCAGCTGCCCGCGCTATCGCGTCCAGCAAATACGCTGTAGTCGTCTTCCCGTTCGTTCCCGTGATGCCCGCGACGCGAAGTTCCCGACTCGGATGACCAAAGAACGCCGCAGAGGCGACGGCGAGGGCCACGCGCGTGTCTCGTACAAGTATCTGCGGTATCGAGGGATCGATTCCGGACACGGCGCGCTCCACGACAAGCGCCGAAGCACCACGCCTCACAGCATCCGAGGCGAAGTCGTGACCGTCGTGTACGAACCCCGATATGCAGAAGAAGGCGTCGCCGGTCTTCACCGCATCTGACCGATAGGCGACGCCCGCGACTCTCACATCGGGTCCGTCGAACACGTCGCCCGCGTCTTGAAGGAGTGTTCCTATGGAAGTCACGTTCACCTATGCTCACCTGGCAAGTCGTGTGATTCTAGCACGCGTCGCGACGCCTCCCTATCGTGTTGCCTCGGGTGTTGCCGTGGCGTCATCAGGCGTCTGGGTGGTCGGCGGAATCTTGAGGTGTGCGACCGCGAACGCCGCGATCCGGGAGAACGTCGGTGCGGCCACCGCGCCGCCGTATATGGAATTGGACGGCTCGTCGACGCACACAACGATGACGACCTGAGGATCATCGGCTGGCAAGAACCCTGAGAACGAGGCGACGTACTTGTCCTTGGCGTACCCGCGTCCATCGGTACGCGCCTTCTGGGCGGTACCAGTCTTCCCCGCGACTTGGTATCCCGATACTGCCGCCGAACTACCCGTGCCGTCCGTCACGACGTCTGCAAGGATCTTCTGCATTTCGGCAGCTGTAGCCTCAGAGATTGCACGCTCCTTTGGCCACGCGAGCGCCGTGTCTGGATCGTTCGGAAGATCCATGAGGAAGTGCGGTGTGACGAGTTCGCCACCGTTGGCGATAGCGCACATGGCCCGGGTGAGCTGAAGAGGTGTTATCGCGACACCCTGCCCGAACGGAATCGTTCCGATGCTGGATACGGACCAGTCATCGACCCTCGGAACCGTGCCCGGGGACTCGCCTGGGAAATCGACGCCGGTCGCGCTCGTGAGCCCGAACCTCTTGAGGAACTCGTAGAGTCTCTCGGGACCCAACGCCTGGCCAAGCTTCACGGCACCTACGTTCGACGAGTTCGTTACGATCTGCGAGAGCGACCAGTCAACCGTCGGACGGTGGTGCGCCTCACTGATTGTCCTTCCGCCAACCTTGATCGTCGGCGGAAGGTGGAAGATGCTCTCCCTGTTGTAGAGGCCCTCTTCGATCACGGCCGCCGCCGTGAACGACTTCATCGTCGAGCCGGGTTCATACATGTCCGTAACCGGCCTGTTCCGGTGGGCGGCAGGCTTCGCCTTCGAGTACGTGTTCGGGTTGAACCCGGGAACCGTCGCCATGGCCAGAATCTCGCCGGAGTGAGCGTCCATCACGACCGCGGTGCCGCTCTTGGCACCCCACTCCTCGACTGCTGCAGCAAGCTCGACCTGCGCTTCGTACTGGATGTCTTTGTCTATCGTGAGAACGATACTGGACCCGTCGACCGGTTCCTGTCGCTCCATCACGCCCCCGGGCATCGGGCGCCCTTGTGGATCCCGCTCCGCGAGGATACTACCCGCCTCGCCTGCCAGCAGGTCGTCGTACTGATTCTCCAGACCCGCGAGACCCTCGTCGTCGACTCCCACGAACCCGAGAATCTGACATGCCAGTTCACCAGAGGGGTAGACGCGCCGCCAGTCCTCCAGGAAGCCGATTCCCGCAAGTTCGAGAGCCTCCAGGGAGGCAGCCCGGTCCATGTCGATCCTTCGGGCGATGTAGACGAAGTTCGCGTCTTCGGTGAGCTTCTCCAGATAGTCATTGGGCTTGCCGCCGAGAACCGTCGCCAGCGCCTCAGCGGTTCCTTGGGGATCGATAACCGAGTGTGGCGCTGCATAGACGGTGCGGGCTTCGGTGCTCAACGCGAGCGGCTCGCCCTCGCGGTCGTAGATCGAACCGCGGTGTGGCGACAGAGTGATTCCGCGGAGCCGCTGATCTTCGGCCTGCTGAGCAAGAGCAGGTGCCGCAATCACCTGCAGGAAGACCAGGCGCCCGATGACTGCAGACAGAGAAAGAGCGAGGAGGCAGAAGGTGAAGACGTACCGGCCTCCGCGCGCCGCCGGTGTCTTCGCTTTGCTCACGCGGCCTCCACGCTTTCCATAGTCGGCAGTCTCACTTCGATGACGCCAAGCCCACATCGCCGAGAAGCAGTGACTGGACTTCACTGCTGGCCAGTCCTTTCACCGCCTGGACGATGCGGTTGACACCACTGGTTCGCTCGGAGACGTCTCCGGCTCCGGAAACGATGTCTGGCTCCATGCCGGCTGAGGCGTCAGGTTCGCACGGCATCGCAAGGTAGCAGACATCGCCGGCTTCGGCCATCTGCATTGTGACACCCGCTATGCTCTCGATCCTCGATGGCGTCGCCAAAGCGCTCTTGTCAACCTCGAGCAGATCACCTTCAAGCCGCTCAGCCTTGATCGCCTTCTCGAGATGGCCCGTCGCCAGAGCGTCATCGAACGCGCGCGCCGATAGGGCAACCCTGCCCAAACCGAACACGCACAATGCGGAGAATACGAGTACAAAGAACGTGCACAGGTCTCGTGCAGCCCGCGCCGACACGTGGCGACGCACCTTGGCCGTACGGCCTCGGACAAGAGCCAGCCGCGGTGTCTTTGCGCGTACATGCGGTCGTGCTGTTGCGGGATGTCCCACGGCTGCCCCCTTCCTACTCCGGTGGTTCCGGCGGTCGCGATGGTTCGTTCAGACTCTCTCTGCGGTTCTCAGTCGGGCGCTTCTGGCCCGTGGATTCTCGGCGATCTCGTCTGCTGTGGGCACGACAGGCCGCCTCGTGACGAGACGGAGTACCGGTTCGCGTCCGCACGTGCAGATGGGCACGTCCGGCGGACACTCACACCCTCGCGCCAGCTCAGCGAAGACCCGCTTTACCACACGGTCTTCGAGAGAGTGATAGCTGATGACAACGATTCGTCCACCTGGTTTCAGCCAGCGAATCGCAGCCCGGATACCGCTCTCGAGCACGCCGAGTTCACCGTTGACCTCCATGCGCAACGCCTGAAAGGTGCGGCGCGCGGGATGGCCGCCCTGTCTGCGCGCAGACGCGGGAATCGCGTCCTTGATGACGTCGACGAGCTCGAGCGTCGTGGCGAGGGATCGGCGGGATCGCGCGGCTACGACGAATGCTGCGATGCGCGACGCCCACCGTTCCTCCCCGTACTCCCGGATGATCCGGGTAAGGTCCTCTTCGGAGTACTCGTTGACCACGTGAGCTGCGGTGAGGGGGTTGAGGAGGGGGTCCATCCGCATATCCAAAGGCGCGTCCTGGTGGTACGAGAAACCTCGTTCGGGGAGGTCAAGCTGCGGCGAGGACACGCCCAGGTCGAACAGGAAACCATCGGCGAAGGGGATGCCGGCTTCCACGAGCAGTCGATCGAGTTCTCCGAAGTTGCCCTTCAGAAGAATGGCTTGCTGGCCGAGGCGGAGTGTGGTTGCTGCTGCGGTGAGTGCTGATTCATCTTGATCGATACCCACCAGAATCCCGGTAGGCGCAATAGAATCTGCTATCCGCTTCGCGTGTCCTGCCCCGCCTAAGGTACAGTCGACGATTATCGAACCGGGGTTCAACGACAAGTGCTGCGTGACCTCGGCCAGCAAAACTGGGGTGTGCCGGTATTCCATTGTCAAGGCCCTAGAGGAGACCCGCGTCTGCGAGCTCCTTGGCAAGTCCCTCGATGTCAGAAGTGTTTGTACCGTCGTAGGTCGCCCACGCTTCCGTGTCCCAGATCTCGATGCGGTTGCCGTTTCCCGTGATCTCCACGTCCTTGCCAAGGTGCGCATAGTCGCGAAGACCTTCGGTCAGCCGGACACGTCCAGCGGAATCCAGCTCCGCCTCGATCGCCCCGGATGTGAAGAAGCGCCGTACTGCGCGGTACTTGGGATCGAAGTCATCGCGCTCCATGAGGCGCTTGACGAACTGCGCGTAGTCATCGGCGGGATAGACGTACAGGCATTTCTCGAAGCCCTTCGCGATGACCACGCGGCCGGTCATCTGCTCCCGGAACTTCGCGGGTAGCGAGACGCGCCCTTTGGCGTCCAGCGTGTGCTGGTACTCGCCGAGGAACATCTCTCCCGTCGCCCTCCCCGCTCGTGTCCACCCGCGCCACCGGCACCTGTGAACGGCTGTCCTTCTCCCTACGTGGTAGAACTCTATGCCACTTCATCCCACTTTGCAACCCTTTGATGACATTGCATCCCACAATGATGCATCGGCAGCCCACAAGACGTTCTCGCGCGATCTCACTCCCTGGGCGATTCATCTGTCGGTGACCAAATCCAGTCCGCAATAGAATGCCGACCGCTCCGCGAACCCTGATGCAATTTGCAGCGTCTATAGGGCGTCAGGAAGGAATCGGACTTTGACAGCGGAATGAAGTAAGGCAGGGTCGGCTTGCGCCGATGCGAGAGTCGCTCGCAGAGGTTGCCCCGCTTGAGATGTACCGAGTAGAATCATCGAGGACCTATCGGTCGACACGGAGGTGACCTTCCCGAATGACTCCGAACATCGCATCACCGTTGTTCTACACTCTTGCCCTCGCCTTCTTCGTCGTAGTCGCCATTGGCGTTGCACTGGGTGCATACGCGGCCACGCAGCTCAAGAAGATGGAAGGCAAGATCAAGGACGACTAGTCCTTCCAGCGACGAAACCCGCTGTTCGAATCATCCCGAGCGCCCTCCTGGCACGATGTGAGGGCGTTCGGTCGTTCCCCGGGCCGGCGCACGATAGGAGGAGGAACCATGCATCTTCGAGTCAACCATCCGATCGCGAAGTGGGGGCTGGTGACACTGGCTCTCGTTCTCGCGCTTGGCTCCCTCGCGGGTTGCGGCCTCCTGAGCTCGGAGGAGAGCTCCGGCACCAGCAGCGACGGTGACAGCGAGGTCGCAATCTCACCAGGTGTTGCCCCGCTTCCGACCGATGAGGTCGACGCCGCTCGATCGAAAGACTCCTACGACCAATCTGTCGCGTCGCCGGAGTATCTGGGTGCCGGCGAAGACGCGTCCAACGTCGCCAGTGAGGACCGCCTGGTCATTCGCAACACGGGTGTTCGCGTACGCGTCGAGGACGTCGCAGCTGCCGTGGTGAGCATCCGCGGACTCGCCACCGAATTCGGAGCATCGATCACCATGCTCCAGGTCAGCACCGATGATCAGACCCCGGTATACGACTACGCCACCGCCGGTTCACTCGCGGACGGCGAACCCCTCTCCGGCTTCATTACCGTCAAGGTACCTGCTGAGAAGCTCACCCAGTTCACGGAGAAGGTGTCTGCGCTCGGAACGGTCCTCCAGCAGTCCGCCGATGAGTCCGATGTCACGCAGGAGCACATCGACCTGAAAGCCCGACTGAAGAATCTGGAGTCCCAGGAGGCACGTCTCCGCGACTTCTTCGATGCAGCGAAGAAGGTAGAGGAGATGCTCATGATCGAACAGGAACTGGGCCGCGTCCGCGGAGAAATCGAGGCGATGCAGGCTCAGATCGCGTATCTGGAGCGTCAGGCCGCAATGGCGACCGTCACGATCCAGCTCGTCCGACCTGAGCCGCTCATCAGCAGCGAAGAGGAGCGCACGGGATTCCGGGAAGCCGTGAAGGACGGTCTGGGCGCGGCTGCAGATCTCATCCAGTACGGCGTCACCATCCTCATTGCGATGTCTCCGCTGTGGATCCCGGCAGTAGTGATCCTGGGCATCGTGGTCTTCGTCAGGCGTTCGCGCCGCCGGAAGTTCGCAAGCATGCAGAACTCGATGCCGCAGAATCCCCCGCAGGAGAACGCATACGATCCCAATTCACAGCCCGGTTCCGGGGTCTAGCTGCAGATGCTGCACCCCCGGATAAGGATGCCATTGTGGGCGGCGGTTGCCTTGGCAGCCGTCGCCTACATCACACGCGCGTTCATCAAGGGATGGGACTTCAGGCCTGAACTACCTCTCGACATCCTCATTCTTGGCGCGCTGTGCGTTCTCATCGTGCTCGTCGCCATCGCCCGGCATTCTGCGTTGACGGATGAAAGCGATGAGAATTTGCCCGATCAGATGGAGACCGAAGACGACGAGGCCGGCGAGACCGGGGAGTAGCACGACGTCATCCCCGAGAGTCAGCGCTCCGGAGCCGGGTGTCCCCGCGCCACCGACTACTGTCAGCCAGCCACCGAGGGCAACACCGATCGCTACGCCCACGCCCCACGTGGCAGACCACAGCGCGGCGCGACCGAGCCTGAAACGTCCACTCATTCGACGCTCCTACTCAAGTTCGGCCATCGTTTCATCGACGGTGATAGAGCCGTCCGTGATAGCGGTTCGCGCGTCCTCGATTGCGTGTGTCGTCGAGCCGGGCATGCTCTGCTCGAATCCGTGGAAGGGCGCCAATCCGACGCCGCTCTCGGCGACTCCGAACTCGATGTTGCGCCCAGGTTCCAGCGTCCCTTCGAGGAAGCGCTTGATCGTCTCGAACACAACCAGGTCGACGCGCTTTGTGGCCGATGTCAGCACGACATCACCGGCGCCCGGAAGCGTCATCGCCTGATCTGTCTCCACGCCGATCATGAGAGCGGAACCATCCTTGATCGCCGCTAGGGCGCCCAGGCCCGATTCTCCCGCCGCAACGAACACGATGTCCGCGCCCAGCGAGATTTGATTGCGAGCTGCGGTACGACCCCTCTTGGCGTCGTCAAAAGAACCGACGTACGTTGACAGGACCGTCACAGTCGGGTTCACGGAGCGTGCACCAGCGGTGAAGCCGGCCTCATAGCGCTCGACCAGTGGAATCCTCGTACCGCCGACGAACCCCACCACGTTCCGTTTGTTGATGCGTGAATCCAGTTCGAGATCCAGCGTGCAGAGTCCCGCAACCACACCAGCAAGGTATGCGGCCTCGTGCTCCTTGAACAGCAGCCCGATCGTATTCGAGGCGGGCGTGCGGTAGGGTTGATCGATACCGGCGAACACCGTGTCCTGATAGTCAGACGCCACTTTCGATGTCGGCGTCATCATCCACTCGCCGATCGTGAGAACCAGGTCGGCCTCGCTCTTGGCAGCCTGACGCACATTGCCTGTGTAGTCCTTCAGAACATCAGATCGCACGACGTCGGTTTCCAGCTCGAACTCGGCGGCAGCCTGCGCCAGGCCATCTTCGGCAAGCGCGTTGAAACTGCCCGCGCCTGACTCGCCGATCTCACGAACGAGAACGACCTTGGATGGCGCAGCGGGCTCCGGCTCACCGGATTCCGGTTCCGACGGGGTGCCATTGCAGCCGACAAGCAACGCGAGAGCGAGCGCCAGGGCGGCAACAGTGGTCATTCGGCACACAAGCGACGTACTCGGCACGGTCACTCCTTGTCGACGTGTTTCGTGATTCTATCGCAGTGGAGCCGCTATCCGCAGGCTCGGTCGGCACCCATCCCCACGAGCGGGGATTCAGGTGCCGGGCCGCATGCGCGCGCGCGGGTGTGTGGAAAGATACTCCTCGCGCAGATGAGTCCTGTCCACATGCGTGTACACCTGGGTCGTCGAGATGTCGGCATGACCCAGCATCTCCTGTAGCGAGCGCAGATCCGCCCCACCCTCCAACATGTGAGTCGCAAATGAATGCCTGAGGGTGTGGGGGTGAAGGTCGAGGCCGACGCGCGCGCCATATCGCTTCACGATGCCGAAAACCGCTTGCCGGCTCAGCCGTCCGCCACGCACGTTCACGAAGACGGCATCGGGATCGAGCCGCCTCGTGGATCCCTTCTGCCGGAGATGCGGTCTGCCGGACGCGAGATAGCCCGCGAGTGCCCGACTCGCCGCGCCTCCCACGGGCACGAGACGCTCTTTGTCCCCCTTGCCGAAGACACGGAGGAAGCCTTCATCGAGCCAGATATCGGAGAGGTCGAGACCCGTCAACTCGCTCGCGCGGATTCCGCAGCCGTAGAGAGTCTCTAGAATCGCCCGATCCCGAAGCCCTGACGGCGTGTCAGGGAACGGCTGAGCGAGGAGGGCCTCGGCCTGTCCGATGGCGATGACGTCCGGAAGCCGTTGCGGGACTCTGGGCAGACCAATGCGAGTCGTCGGGTGGTTCTCCGTGACACCTTCGCGCACGAGGAATTTGTGGAAGCTCTTCACTGCAGCGAGCTTGCGCTCGACGCTGCGCGGCGCGAGACCTCGAGCGCGCAGGCGAGTGGTGAAAGCCGCAACATGTTCGCGTGTCACGTCGTCCGGTGACACGACGCCCTCTTCGGCAAGAAGGGTCGAGTATTCGGCGAGATCGCGCCGGTAGGCGGCCACGGTGTTGTCGGATGCACCGCGCTCGACAACGAGATACGCGAGGAATTCTTGCACGTGAGTACGCATGGGGGGATTATAGGACAGGGCACAACTGGAGGCTCGGGGAATAGAACAGGGGCGTCATCATGGTTCGGCTACTGCATTCCGTATTGCTCTCTTGCGCCATCGTCGGCGCGGCTCTTTGCACTCTGAGTGCGATCGTACTGTGGGCATGCCTGCTGCATCCGGGCGGTATGCCGACGGATATCGGCCGCACGATGACGCAGGGCATGTTGATGTTCGGAGCTGGAACGCTCGGGGTCCTGATCATGGGTCGAGCGCAGCTGACGTCGCAGGTCACGTGGTAGCAGGGTTCGGTAGCCCGCTCTCGCCGATGGCGTAGCGGGCGCACAGCACACCCGCGCCCGCCGCGGCCGCGGCTGATGCAGGGTCTTCGGCGCGTCCTCGTTCTCCCCGCACCGCGGCAAGCCCTCTG
>JAENZW010000287.1 GCA_016841065.1 Actinomycetota bacterium | reverse complement strand
GACCTCGCGGGCCTCCTCTCGCGGGTCGCAGACCAATGGGTGGGCCTCACGGCCGTGATCGACGGTGAGGAGGACGGGCTCGTCTATAGCCTGACTCTCGACCGGCGCCCGGCTGTCCCGGCGGAGCGACTCACGGCGGCTCGTCTGGACGTCGGAGAAGCCCTCGGAGCGGACTTCTTCCCCCGCACGCGCTCGGTCGTCTTCACCAGCGCGACGATCGCCGCCGGCGAGGACTTCTCGCACTTTGCGAGATCGGTAGGCCTGGATCGCCTCGAGGCCGATACCTGGCGGTCGCTTCGGCTGGAATCCTCGTACGATTTCGAACGGCAGATGGCCGTCTTCATCCCGGAGGACATCGACGAGCCCCGCTCGCCTCGATACCTCGAACAGCTCGGGCGGATTCTCGAAGACGTGCACGTGGCGATGGGCGGTTCCACGCTCACGCTGTTCACGAACCGCCGCGACATGGACGCGTTGTACCGATCTCTCGCGCCGCGGCTCGAGCGGGAGGGCATCTCGCTGCTCGTCCAGGGACGCGGCGTGTCCCGAAAGCGCCTCAGGGACGAGTTCGTGGCCGACGAGCGGCTCTCGCTGTTCGCGACGAAATCGTTTTGGGAGGGTTTCGACGCGAAGGGCGACACGCTACGATGCGTCGTGGTGCCGCGGCTACCCTTCGGGCGTCCGAACGACCCACTTGCCGAAGAGCGTGCAGAGCGCGAAGGCAGGGCAGCGTGGCGGCGCTATGACCTGCCCGAGGCCGTCATCGAACTCAAGCAGGCGGCCGGACGACTCATCCGGTCAACGACCGACACGGGGTGCCTGGTCATCACCGACGTGCGTGTTCTGCGCCAGGCATATGGGAGGGAGTTCCTCGCCTCGCTGCCGGTGCGTGACATAGAAGTGATGCCCTCCGCTCGAATCGGCGAGGAGGTTTTGCGCAGGTTCGGGCGTAGGTAGACAAGGGACGTTTCAGCGATGGGGGTGTGTATGCGCGGTCGGCTATCGTTTCGCAACGCGGTCATAGTGAGCTACAGCGCGATGTGGTTCGTGTGGAACCTGCTAAGTTACCAGCTCACGGTCGAGATCGCCGGGATACAGGACAAATGGCAACCACTCCTGACGATCCTGCGGGTGATCTTCCCGTTCATGTACCTGGGCGCGCCGTTCCTGCCCGAGTGGTTCTCGCTGCTCGGCTTCATGCTCTTCCCGCTCGTCTTCCTGTCGTTTGCGCGTTTCCTCGCCAAAGACTGGTCGTTGAAACTCGGCGCAATCGCGGGGGCGGTGTGGGCACTTGCGGTCGGGCTGTCCGCGGCCCTGTCCCCCCACGAGAGCCAGGCCGGACGTCTCTATCATCTTGCGCGGGGCGAGGTCGGCGCGGCTCTCGGGCCACTTCTCGCAATGGGCGTGCTCGAACTGCTGATGGTCGCAGTCGCGTTCAACGCACTCGTGTTCTTCGGGTTCCAGTTCGCGGAGCGTTTCGTCGGACGCCCGAAGTCGGAGAAGCCGAAGTCGGAGAAACCGGCCCCGGATCCTACCGCCGAAGAGGGCTAGCTGCGGGCTGTCGTCGGCGCGTC
>JAENZW010000050.1 GCA_016841065.1 Actinomycetota bacterium | reverse complement strand
CGTAGCCGACAAGACCGACCCTGTCGAGAGCGCGCTCCACGCGCTCCCTGCGTTGGGCGCCGTCGACACCTCTCAGCTTGAGCCCGTATGCGACGTTCTGCCCGACAGTGTCCTTGAAGAGGTATGGCCGCTGGAATACGGCCGCCATGGCGCGCCGTGCGGTTCGGTCGTGAGGAGAGACTGGGCGGTCGTCGAGAAGCACTTCCCCGGAATCGGGTTTCTCCAGGAGGCCGAGCATCCACAGAAGCGTGGACTTGCCCGCCCCGGACGGGCCGAGAAGCGCAAGCGTCTGCCCGGCCTGGACCTTGAGAAGAGGCACGTCCACCGTGAAGCCAGCGTGAAACGACTTCCGGATGTCACGCGCGGTGATGGAGATCGCTTCGGCCGTCATCCGCGCTCCCATCTCTCCGCCGAGGTCTGCATCCCGGTGAGCGCGATGTTGGCGATGACGATCATGCCGAGCAAGACCGCACCAAGCGCGAGCGCCGCACCGTAGCGACCCATTCTGGAATACTGCACGATGGCGGTGGTCATCACCCGGGTCTCACCGCGGAGATTGCCCCCGACCATCATCACGGCGCCAACCTCGGAGATGATCGAGCCGAAACCTGCGGCGACTGCGGCCACCAACCCCATCCTGCATTCGCGCAGCGTGAGCCACGCCTCCTGAAGCGCCGAAGCACCCAGGGAGCGCGCCTGCAGACGCAACTCCCTGGGCACCGACGACACAGCCGCAGCTGAGACAGCTGCGATAAGCGGAAACGCGATAACGACTTGAGCGGCGACCATTGCCGGTCGAGAGTAGAGCAGCCCGAGACTGCCGAGCGGCCCCCTTCGCGACAGGGTCATCGCCACGACGAGGCCAACGACCACCGGAGGGAGGCCCATGCCGGCGTTTGCCAACACCAGCCCGGCCCTCCTGCCAAACGAACGACGTGTTCCCAGCCAGTACCCGGCAGGGATGCCGACGAACAGCGCGATACCGACCGCTGAGAGCGAAACCCTCAGCGAAGTCGCGATGATGGACCAGACGTCCAGCCCACCTGAAACCAGGAGCGAGTAGCCCTCTTTGGCCGAATCGACGTAGATGCTCATCGGGATGATCGCCTACGGCGCGTTCGGCGTGAATAGTGCCTGTCCGAACGTCTCAACGCCGTAGTCCGCGATGATCGCCTGACCCTCTTGGGACGTGACCCAATCAAAGAAGGCCTGCCCGCCGTCCTGGTTGGCTGCATCGGTCACGACGATGACGCCGTACTGGTTGAACAGCTCGGGCGCGCCCTCGAAGACCACCTCGATGTCGAGAGTGTCCATCATGTTGAGATAGGTGGCCCTGTCGGCGATCGTGTAGGCCTGCTTCTCGGATGCGATCTTGAGGGTGTCACCCATGCCCTGACCGGTTTCCGCGTACCAGTCGCTCTCAGGGGTTATACCCGCAGCATCCCAGAGCTTGAGTTCCTTCTTGTGAGTGCCCGAGTTATCCCCGCGGGAGACGAACTCTGCCTTCCCGCTGGCGATGGCCGCCATAGCAGTGGGCGTGTCCGCGGAGCCGCCAACACCCGACGGATCGGCGGCAGGGCCGAGGATGACGAAGTCGTTGTACATGACGTCCTTGCGCTCGACGCCGTAGCCCTCTTGAACGAGGGTCTCTTCATCCGCCTTGGCGTGGACGAGGAGGACATCCGCGTCCTTCATCCTCCCGAGTTCCAGCGCCTCGCCGGTACCGACGGCTACGATCTTGATGTCGTACTGTGCATACGCCTTCTCGAACTCCGGCTCCAACACATCGAACAGACCGGAATCCTGAGTGGACGTGGTCGAAGCGAGGACGACCTCGGTCTTGGCCACATCGTCCGAGGACCCGCCCGTCGTCTCCTCCTTGCTGTCGCCACATGCAACCAGGGAGAACGACAGAACCGACACGAGAGCGAGTCCCGCCGCGCGCCTCAGGATAGGCGCTTTGAGCAACTGCTTCATATGACTCTCCTTTCCAAGCACGGGAGGCCATGTCGTTTCCCACATGACCCTATCGTCCCGGACTCCCTGGTGTCCCGCACTGCAGGTTGCGGTCACGTTAGGTGCCTCGGGCTCGGAGACGCCGCCTGCGCCGGCAGCTCGGCACACGACAGCACGCAATAGGATACTCCTGACATTCTGCGTTCACAATCCGGAGCGCAAAGAAGCCCCGCCGAAGCGGGGCCCCTCGAATGACGATTTGTGGATTGCGAAGGAGGCTACTCGCTCACCGGACCCTTAGGATCTTCCCCGGGATTTTCCTCCGGCTCTTCGAGGAGCTTCTTGTTCTCGAAGCGATCCATGTACTCATCGTGGTTGACTACGTCCACCTCGAGGACCTTGGCGAGGCGACGCAGCTCCTCATCCTCCGTGCAGAAGATATGGGCGCGCTTCGCAAGCGACATGGTAATCGCAGCGGCGTGTTCGATCTCAAGCTTCTCTTCGAGCGCGTTGGCGTCGGACTCGGAGTGCTCCACCGGCTCGAACAGCTCGCCCAGATCGACGTCATCCTGCACGATCTCCTTGATGAGTTCGTAGGGCTCGGGCTCGATCTGCCACCTGCGTCGACGATGCGGCATGTGCTTCACGAGCTCAAGATCGACCATCGCGTCGACGAAGTCCTTCGTCACGAAGAAGCGCTTCTTGCGCAGGAAGAACAGCAGCGGCAGGAGCAGGAGCGGCGACAGACACCACTTCCAGTACTGCGCGATCTCCGCGACGGGAATCGGAGAGACCTCTTGCGGCCAGCCCCAGACCTGTACGCGACCGTTTGCCGCATCGGCGATGAAAATGAGGTTGCGAGGTCCGATCGACACGTCGTTGGGGTAGAGGAACTGTCCCTCGAGCATCCCGCGCTCGCCGAAGTTGACGATCCGGTCGCCCTTCGCGCTCCAGATGGTCGCATCGTGAGCAAGAGTGTCAACGACGACCGCCTTCACGGACGCGGACGACTCCTCCGAGCGATTGAGGAAGTCGAATCCTCTGGGAAGACCGTCCGTGACGATGATCCGCTGGAAGTCGAGAGCCTTGTTGTATACCTTGAGCCGCCTGTTGTTGCTGTCGGCGACCCACACTTCGTCGCTGAGGAACTTGACGCTGTTCGGGAACTGGAACGCGCTGGGAGACGCACCCGCGTCATCGACAAGGCCCACATTGCCGGTGGAGCGCTGGAACTTGCCCTCGGGATCGAACACGAGCAGACGATGCCCCTTGAGGATCTCCGTGACGTACAGGGTCCCATCCGGCGCGAAGGTGAGGGCCACCGGAGCCCATTGCACGCCGTCCGTGTCGAAAGCAGGGAGTTCTTCCTTCGGCAGCTTCGGGTCGAAGTCTTCTACGTACTGACCGTCGGGCGTGTAGATGTGTATGGAGCGAGTCCGGCGATCCGTGACCCAGATGTTGCCGTCGAGCGGGCTCTGGGCGATGTAGAGCGGGACAACGAGTTCGTCGCCGCCGATCTTGCGCTTGAAGTCGCCATCGAGGGTGAATACCCGAACCTCTCGCTTCCGCGAGTCGGAGACGTACACCTCACTGCTGGCGTCATCGACGTACACGCCCAGCGGACGTGTCATCGGATCGCCCTCGGGACCCGCAAACGAGTAGAGGTACGTCGGCGCGGGAAGCGCATCCGCAGATAGCGGCTGGATGCCGAAGGGGTTGATCTGCTTGGTGGCCCTGAAGAACGCGAAGTACGCTCCTAGTAGGAGCAACAGGATCACCAACAGGGCGATGATCACGATCTTGCGTCTTTGGCGTCGAGTCACAAACGTCCTCCGGTACTACTGCTTCTTCTTGGCCTTCTTCAGCTTGTCTTCAAGTGACTTTATCGCGTCCTGGACTTCCGTGTCGTCGGGCGTCAGGACCAACACGCGCTTGTATATCGCGAGCGCGGCCTTGTCGTTCTTGCGAACCACGAGAACACTGGCATAGTGCTTCAGGATCTCAGCATTCTCAGGCTCGAGGTTGTCAGCGATGATCGCCTCATTGAGCGCCATCTCGATGTCACCGTTGTCGAGCGCGTCGCGAGAACGCTGCAGTCGCTCCGCCGCGGTCCCGAACTGAGCGAGCCGCTCCTGCGGCGGGTCGGCGTCAGGCGCGAGACGTGCGGCCTGTGCATAGGCGGCCGATGCGTTGACCTCATCGCCCTTCTCCATGTACAACTCTCCGACCAAGAACAGCGCCTCTGGGAAATTGCCGTTGAGGAATGCCAGGGCGTTGTCCAGCTGCTCGAGAGCAGCATCGACCTCCCCGAGCCCGCGATACGCACGCGCGAGCTGGTAGTAGGTATCTGAATCGGCACGTCGAATGCGAAGCGCGCCCTTCAGATAGCCAACCGCATCCTCGTAGTTCTTCTGTTCGATCGCGATGATGCCTAGCGTGAAGAGCGCCTCTTCACGGCTGTTGTTCACATCCTGGTACTCAGAACTCTCTGTGAGTTCCACGATCTTGAGCAGGTAGTTTGTCGCAGCATCGTAGTCCTTCTGCAGGTATGCGACGAGGCCGAGGCCGCGATAGGCACCGACAAGCTCCTCGTTGAGGGTGAGCGCGTTGTTGAACTGCTCGACTGCTGCCGAGAACTGACCGTCGGCGCCCAGCGCCATGCCAAGCGAGACTCTCAGGTTGGGATCGTTTGGATTGGCCCGCACTTTCGCCTTGACGTTCTCGACAGCGCGGGCAGTTGGGCGTGCGAGGTATTCGGCCCGCCTCGTAGTCCAAACGTTCAACGCGAAGTACGACCCAAACGCAAGCAAGCCCACCAGAAGGATTGCGATGGTCGCGTTTAGTATTGTATCTATGCGGTCGCGCCCCACCCTCGCGGATGGAACCGAATCCGTGACAGCCTCGGTCATATTTGCTCGTTCAAGCCTTCGGTCATATGGGTAGTCTCTGGAGCATGAAAGACACTCCGGGGACGCTGACGATTCATCCGAACCTACACGTCAGATACACTTTGTGTCAATAGTTACATTCTCCTGAAAGCGGTGCCCTGGAGTGTCCAACCGGCATCGTTGGAGCAAACGTCGGGCCTAGATGACGTTCTGGTGGCATCGGCGGCAAAGCGCCGCACCGTTGTACGGCGCGATCAGCTTGTCGTACACGTCCAACGCTCCGTGACAGTCGTAGCACAGACGAAGGTCGTGACCTTGGAGTTTCGACACTTCTTGTGCCGCTGTTGACGAGCCGAACGTGACGTGACAGTCGTAGCACTTGTACGGCTTGCCCTTCGTCTCGCGGACGTTGAAATGGACGGCGTGTTCAGCGTACCCCTTGTGCTTGATGTCTGTTGCCGGTTCTTGCTTCATCTGGTCGTGACACGGCACGCAGTTCTCGGCAACGAGTTCGCTCCGTTTCACCTTGTCGTGATGGCAGTTCTGGCACGAGTTTCGATCCGTATGACACACACGGCAGTCCTCGGAGTCCTGCGCGGCCTCGTCCGCGTGATTCTGTAGCCAGCTCGTGGGGTGCGGCATGACCGTCTTGTGACAGCGGGTGCACGACTTCGAGTCGTGACACGAGCCGCAGGAACCCTCCTGTTGGAGGAACAGGCCCCCGTGAGCGCTCAGCCACTCGACACGCTGGTGGTCGATGGGGACAACCATCTCCGAGCCTACGCCGCTCTTGCGCCGACCCATGTGACACTCCACACAGAAGTCCGGCTGGTGACACATCGCGCAGTACTCGGGCTCGACGCTCGCACGCTCCTTGTGCTTCCCCACCTCGAAGCGTTCGGTGTGGTCCGGCGGTTTCAATTCGAAGTCCGCGGGATGGCACGCAAGACAGTCTTCCGTCGCGATCTGACCCGCATTGGCGTGGGTGAGTCCGTGACATCGGTAGCAGGACATCATGTCCGGACGCCTGATCTCCTGCACCCCGTGACCGAACTTGGGGTGGCACACCGTGCACTGGTAGTTTCGCCTCAGGTGGTCGGCGTGGGCGAAGATGACCCTGCCGGGGAGGAAGTCGTCGATATCCGGATGACAGTAGATGCACTGGCCCATCGATGTCGGCTGCGTCGGATAGACGGTAACGCCGGGCCGCATGGGCTTCTCGAGCATGATGCCGATGTATGTGTTCGGCACTGGCGGAATCCCCAGGTCCATCTCATCGTGGCACTTGTCGCAGTCCTCGGGCGCATCGTGGCACATCACGCAGTCGTTGGTGCCAGCCCGTGCGCGAAGCGCGTGCGGCTTCTCGGCCCAGTCCTTCACGTGTGATTTCGGGCGGAACTCGTAGGAAGGGGGGTGGCAGTCGAGACACTCTGCAGTGGCTAGTTCGCCAGCAGGACCGTGCTCAACGCCGTGACAGTTGAAACACGTCTTCATGGGCGGTGTATACAGACCGCCGGCTTCATGGGCTGGTCGGTAGTGGCAGGCGGTGCAGCTCACCATCAGGTGGTTGCCGTGTGAGAATATGAGCCCCGGCTTCGTGGACTCGCCTAGCTCCAGATGACACGGAGCGCAGTTCGTGGCCAGCACGTCCCCGGTGACATCGATAGCGTCGGGCACCTGACCGCCGACCGTCGGTGGCAGAACAAGCAGGGAGGCGGCAGCCACCAGAAGCCCAGCTGCCACCCCCCAGATGTGACGTTTCCGTCGTCTGCTTGCTACGTCACCCACGAGAGGACTCTATCGAGGAATCGCTTGAGCGGGTTGTTTTCCGCTGCAGCGCTCTTCTGATGGATGAGGTCTCCGGCGTTCTGGGCGAATGCTTCGGCTGAGCCGTCATGACACCCTTCCTGCCCACACGTTCCTGCGGCGTTCTGGTCCGATACCATCGATTCCGGATCCGCCGAGGCCAAGATGTCGTGCGCACCGTGACAATCCCAACACGCGGGCGCATCCGTCGAACCGTTCTTGTACGCCGCGCCGTGGTAGTAGTCGTTGTAGCTTTCGTACTGTTCAGCATGGCAGCGAGCGCAGATGCGATACGCATCCAGGTGCAACCGCTCTCTGGCATACGAACTGTCGAGACGCTGGATGTAGTGTCCACCGTGGCACGAAGCGCATGTTGCGGTTTCGTAGTCACCCTTAGCAAGCGCCTGGCCATGAATGGACTTGAGGTAGTCAGCCTTGACGTCGGCATGGTCGTGGCAGTTCTGACAGGCGAGGCCGACGTTGATGTTCCAGACCGGGGTGGGGTCCGGAGAATCCTCGTACTCGTAGTCGATGTGGCACTTCTGGCACGACAGATCGCGGTGTGCGGATTCATCGACGCCGATGACCTGGTAGGACTTCGAACCGCCGGCGGCGTTCTTCAGGAGCTCCTGACCATGGCAGGCAAGACATCCGCCCGAGGAATCGTACTTGTAGTCGACGCCGGGATCCCACTTGATGACCTCGTCCTCGTGGCAGTCGACGCACCCGGCTTCGTCGTGGCACATCATGCACTGGGTCTGCAGGTTCGCCCTGCCCGGTTCGACGTGAGGTTTGTTCTTCCAATCAGGGGTGTGGAAGGCGGGCCGAAGATTCCGCTCGGGGGTATTGTGGCAGTCCACGCACTTGCCCGTCGCAAGTTCGCCCATCGGCCCGTGCTGCAGACCATGGCAGTTCCAGCACGCCTTCATCGTAGGCCGCTCAGTTCCCTCGGGCCTATGGGGGAAGCGACTGTGGCAGCTACTGCATGACACCAGCTGGTGGTATCCATGCCCGAAAATGATCTCGCCGGAGAAGTTGCCCGTGTCGGCGATGTTGCCGTGGCACGGGTCACACGTCTCGCCGTAGACCCTCCCACCGAGGTCGATGATGAGCTGCTCGTCATCGATCTGTGCATCTTGCGCGTATGCCGCGGCCGTCCCAACCGCAACGATTGCGATGGCGATCGCCACGGCTGAGGCCAGTCTTCTGCTAGCCCCAACCAGCCTGCCTACCATATCGTGTTACCCCTTCCTTCCCGGACACCCGGGGGAGTGCCTCCTACGAGAACCACGACCACACCGTCGACCATAGATCTTGAATCGTATCCTGCGCATTCTGGATGAACACGTAAACCGGGTTTGCCTCGTATGCTTCGGAGCGCCGATGCACCAGTTGCGCGTAGCTTGCGGCGAACTCATCGGTCACCTGGGTGTGGCACTCACCACATACCCCTTTAAGGTTTTCGACAGAAACAAGCGAACGCCTATCTATTGATGGAAGTATGTCGTGCGCGCCATGACACTGCCAGCACGATGGAGCATCGACGGCACCCTGTTTGTATGCTGCCCCGTGATAGTAGTCGCTGTAGCTGTCCCAGTAGTCCTGATGACACCGGCCACACACTTCGTAGCCCCTGCCATGCAACACTGCCTGCCCCTTGGGATCGTCCGTGAGCCGCATGATGTCATGGGCGGGACCATGACAGTCGCCGCACAACGGCTTGGACTTGTCCTTCTCCGTGAGTTCCTGCCCAGGCTGTGCCGCAATGGAGTGCACACCCTGGCTGTATACATCCCACTGATCGGGATGACAGTTCTTGCACGCAAGCCGCGCGGTCACAATCCAGTCGGTCGTGCTCTCATGCGGGGCTTTGTACGCGAAATCGACATGGCATCCGGTGCACATGACCGCCGCGTGCGGACCACCGTCAAGGCCCGTTCCGTCGACGAAGTACGAGACCCACTGTTCGCCCTCAAGACGTCCGATGTTGGGATCCGCATGACACACCATGCAGCCCGACTTTCCTGCCGTCGGCAGCGTGAAGGTCATATCGTACTCTTGCGCGGCGGCGATCGCCGGCAGCGCGAGACCAGCGCACGCAAGAGCGAGCGCCAAGACGAACGCACATCGCCTGGTCGCGATCACCGCGCAGCAAGCCTCCTGATCAGTCGCCGTGAGTGAGGGCCGGCGACGGGCTCTGCCCGTGGTCCTCTTCGCCGTGACCGTGTTCCTCGTGCGCCGCGTGCTCGCGATCGAGGAAGCTAAGCCCGAAGAAGTTGAGGAACGCAGGGAAGTCCTCTGTCACGGAAAGGTACACGTGGATGGTCGTCAAGATGATGAACAGCCAGTTGATGATGTAGTGCACGATACGCATGATCCATATCGCCATCGATGTCGAAGCGACAAGTGCGCCAAGATTCCACCCAATGAGCACGTCGGACATGTTCGTGCCGAAGAATTGCAGCTCGTCGAGCAGCGCGAAGCCCGTGAACGCCTGGAGGATCAGTAGCGGAGCGAAGATCGTGTAGGTCATCTTCTGCATCACGTTGTACTTGCCCAGGTGCGGCTTGCTTGGCTTCACGAAGATGTAGTACATGATGACCTTCGGCGCCGTAACGATGTCCTGCTTCGTGACCGCGAACTCCTTGTAGTCACGCCGCGACGACATGAACGCGTACCACAGGCGCCACACAAGGTTGATGGTCACGATGATCATGAAGATGTAGTGAATCCACTTCAGCGGCTCGCGAGAACCGTACGGCATGTTGTTGATGAACCGAATGCCGAGACCCGAAAGCGCCAGCGCAATCATCGAGAACACGTGCGTGAAGTGCAGGAACTTTGGCAGGAACGGGATGGGCGGACCCTCGTGATGGGGCCACTCCCACTTCGCAAACCGCCGCTTGACGCGCCCCGACAAGATATTGCCGAAGAAATGGCCCGTGAGCGCAATCAGAATGACCACGTACAGCGCCTTGAAGATCGTGTCGAGCCAGACGTTCAAATCGACCCAGAAGGATACATCTACCTGGCCTATTGCTGACACCCCCTACTCCATTGTGGCGGGGTCTTTCCGGAGCCCGCACGTGTCATGGTTCTGTTCGACGGGGACGCCCGCCGTCCTGCCCCAGCGACGTGTCCGTAGAAACGGACAACCCCTGGCCAATGACGATAGGCCAGTGGTCGAGGCAGTTCGTAACAACAGTTACATATGCAGGATAGAGAGGGGTTCGTTCTAAGTCAACGCGCCGGACGCCGGTCCGAAGTCATCGATCTCGCCCTCTGCGACCACAGATATCCCAGAATCTGCAAGTAGCTTGCGCGCCTCTTCCGCATGAACCGGAGGCAACCGCATGGCGATTCCACAGAGTGCCTCGAGACTGCCCGGCGCGGGAATCGGGACGACGGGAAGCGCCGCGTCCTTGAGCACCTTCTCGGCCCTCAACGCCTGGTGTGTTGTCGAGAAGCCGAAGACGGTGAACCGCAGCGTCCCTCTCGTCGTCACCGCCGTATCAGTCCTCGTGCACGCGCTCGACAGCGGTCTCAAGGAATTCGGCTACGTATTCGAATGCAGCCCGAGTAGGTCCGATGCCCCCGGGCAGGTTGACGATGAAGGTGGATCCTCGGACGCCCGAGATAGCGCGGGACAGAACCTGTGCGGGGTCAGACTCCGCGATGTTTCTGCGAACCGCTTCGGCGACGCCGGGAACGAACCTTTCGCAGACGCATTCGGTGGCCTCAGGTGTGACGTCTCGCGATCCGACGCCTGTCCCGCCGAGGGTGAACACGGCGTCAGCCTCTTCGGCGTCGCACATGTCGATCAACGAAGCGGCGATGCACTCGATGTCATTGGGACAGACGTGGTAGGCGACAACGAACCAACCGCGCTCCCCGCATGCCTCGATGAGCGTCCGCCCCGCGTCGTCTCTGGCACCGGGACGTCCCCGGGAATCCGAGCACGTGAGCACTCCCACGCGTAGATCAGCCATGCCACCCCATCCCCTCGACTCTTGCAGCGTACCCCGGAGAAGCCGGGGCCTACCGCTTCAGACTCGACCTAAGGTGCTTCAGAAATGCATCTGCGGCACGAGTCAACGTTCCGCGGGGCGCTACGACGAACAGCGGGCGTCCTGCCGGGAAACCCTTCGCTCTCACCGTCGCCACAGTACCCAGATCGATGGCCTTCCCCGCCACCCAAAGACTGACAACGCCGATTCCCATGCCGCCTTCGACAGCACTGACGATCGCCTCGCTCGTGCCAAGTTCCGCGATCACGTTGACGTCGCCCGGATCGCCTCCGGCATCTCGCAGGACCTGCTCGGCGACGCTGCGCGTGCCCGACCCTTCCTCGCGCATGATGAATGGAGCACGCATGAGCTGCTCCATTCGACCGGGGGCGCGCTTCGCGAACGGGTGGTCGGGAGGTGCGATGATCACGAGTTCATCGGTGCCGAGCTTCTCGAAGCGCACCTTCGCGCCCTTGACCTGCGCGCCTACCATACCGAGCTGCGCTTCTCCCGACTCAACTGCATTGACGACCTCAGCAGTGTCACCCACGTCGATCGAGACGCCGACCTTCGGATGCTCCTTGAGGAACGAGCCGAGGAGTCTCGGGAGAATGTACTGTCCCGGAGTCGTGCTTGCCGAAAGAGCCAGATGTCCGCCTATACCGTCGGACACCCCAACGACGGCATCCCGTGCCGCCTCGAGACTCTCAAGGATGCGTCGTGCGACCGGAAGAAGCGCCTGACCTGCCTCTGTAAGCTCGACGCTGCGATACTGACGATCGAAGAGGCGTGCGTCGAGATCGGCTTCGAGCGCCTGTACCTGCATGGTCACCGCCGGTTGGGACAGATGCATGACGCGAGCTGCCCCGGAGAACGATCCGTTGTCGACGACCATGACGAATGCCTTGAGTTGGCTGATGTTCACAGCGCGACCTTCTCCCGAGTGGCCATGCGCACCATGCTAACCGACCCCGACCCCGCCCGTCACGAACCCTGCGTGTCCGAAACGCGGTGCAAGGGGTATAGTCTGGGCGAGAAGTGATAATCATTCTCATTTGCGTAGTACACTCGCGGCGCGAGAGAGGAGGCCGTTCTTGCGAATCACGCCCTACGGCAGAGCGCGCACCTCCCGACAGCGAGATACGATCGCTGAAGCCGTCGAACTCATCGGCGCGGCCTTCACAGTCGACGATCTCGTCTGCGCAATTCGAGACCGCCGTGCGGGAGCCGGCGTCGCCACGGTGTATCGCGCCGTGTCCGCGATGGAGGAGTCGGGCTGGATCGAGCGGGTCGGCTCTCGCGAGGGAAGGGCACTGTACGCACGGTGTCGCGGCGGCGCTCATCACCACCACGCCGTGTGTACGTCGTGCGGCACCGTGCTCGCGACGGACTGTCCGCTCGAGGCCGCAGCACTCTCGGCAGAGGTCGAACACGGATTCACGGTCACCGCCCACGAAGTGACCTTGTATGGGCTGTGCCGGACATGCCAGGTGAGCGAGAACAACGCTGCCGGGGACGGAGACTGATGTCTCACATCCACATCCCAGACGGCGTCCTTCCACTGTGGCTTTGGGGTTCCGGCTGGCTGCTGACACTGCTCATCGTCGGCGCTGCCGGGAAGTGGGCCGAGCGTAGCGGAGCCAGGCGCAAGGTGGCGCTCGTCGGTGTCGTCGCCGCGCTCATGCTCGTTGCGATGTCGAGCGAGATCGTCCCTATCGCCTACCACATCAATCTAACCGTGCTGGGTGGCGTGCTGCTCGGTCCGTCGCTGTCCGTCATCGCGGCATTTGTCGTCGAGGTCGTGCTTGCCATGCTCGGCCACGGTGGCGTCACCGTGCTGGGCCTCAACACGCTCATCGTCGCAACCGAGATGGTGCTGGGCTGGCTGCTCTTCGGCAGTCTAGTTCGCCTTCTGGGGCGTCGACGGGCGGGGCTCGCATCCGGGGTGGCAACGGCCCTAACCCTCGCCACGACGACATCTCTACTGGTGCTTGTCGTGTGGACCGCCGGGACCTCGAACGCCACCGCGCGCGGGACGGGAGCGCTGGA
>JAENZW010000286.1 GCA_016841065.1 Actinomycetota bacterium | reverse complement strand
CGACGATGGATGGCCCGAGTGGGCGCGCGAGGGTGCCTCTTCGGCGTTGCTCGCGCCGTCGGCCGTGAACAGGCAGCCCTGGCGTTTCCACATCAAGGACGGCTTCGTCGTCGTATCGCACGAGGGCGTCGACGGAGAGAGTCACCCGAAGCGTCTGGACTGCGGGATAGCGATGCTGCATTTTGAGATTGCAGCCCGCTCGAGGGGCGTGCGGGGGTCGTGGACGCTCCTCGAGGATGCCCACGAAGTCGCCGAGTTCCGCCCAGCTAGGGAGCCCTCATGAGGATCATCTGCCTCGAGCACGTCGCGTTCGAGGGGCCCGGAGCCATTGAGGACTGGGCGCAGGCAAGGGGCCATGAGTTCGAGCGAGTACGACTCCACCAACCCGACCCCACGCATCCCGGCGAAGCCGATCTCGTCATCATCATGGGAGGGCCGATGGGCGTGCACGACGAGGATACGTACTCTTGGCTGGCCGAAGAGAAGCACTTCATCGCGGCGAAGATCGAGCAAGGCGCGGCCGTTCTCGGAGTGTGTCTCGGCGCGCAGCTGCTCACTGATGTTCTCGGTGGCGACGTGACCCATGCGCCCGAGCCGGAGATAGGGTGGTACCCGGTGACGCTGAACGACGACGGCCGTGCGTCGGGCGTGTTGGGTCGACTCCCCGAGCGCTTCGACGCGCTTCATTGGCACGGAGACACCTTCTCGATTCCGTCCGGTGCGACGCGCCTGGCATCGAGCGCTGCCTGTCCGAACCAGGCCTACGAGTACGACAGCGGTCGCGTGGTTGCGGTGCAGTTCCACCTCGAGTGCACCCACGACAGCCTCGCCACTCTCATCGACGAGGCTTCAGCCGACCTGGCAACCGTGGGCCCATGGGTGTCGTCCGCCGAAGAGATGCTCGCGCGCCCGGAGAAGTTTCAGGATAGCCGCGGCCTACTCTTCACGATGCTCGACTCGATGTCCGCGAACAGGCTGGCCTAGCCGTCCGCGTCGTCATCGACGCTTGCCGCGCTCGCTGTACCAGGCGCCGTGATCTGCGGTCCAGGTTCTTTCGGCTGCCAACCATCAGGTACTACGAACACCGGCGCACTCAGGCGATCGATGATGCGATGCAGCGGGCTGCGAACGAACGACGTCACGAGCCCGCGTGCGGATGCTGCCGGGGTACCCAGGACCACCAGATCGGCATCCACCTCCTGAGCTAGCCGAGTGATTGCGTCGTCGACGGCTCGCGACTGGCTGATGCGCGTGCTCACGTGATGCCCCGCTTCGCGGGCGACTTCGGCGAGCGTGTCGAGAGTGCGCTGGCCACGGGCAAGAGCTTCGGCGGGCGTGTAGCGGCGGGCGGGCGTGATCACGTGCGCGAGTACGAAGCTCGACGGACAATCGCTCCCGCTCTCCGTTGCCTCAATCACCCGCAGCAGCTTCTCGGCGCTCCAGTGGTGGCTGATCGGGATGAGCACGGTACGCTCCCTACAGGCGGGGGCGGTCTCCTCGATCTCGCACGTCGGCGGCCCGCAGTCCAACTCGACCAGCGCCCTCTTTGCGGCGACCGGGCCGACCGCCTCGAAGAACACGATCGAGGCGAG
>JAENZW010000049.1 GCA_016841065.1 Actinomycetota bacterium | reverse complement strand
CAGCGTGCGGCCGATGCGCTCGCGCCAGCGCTGCTCGCGCGTGAGACGTCCGACGCGCTCGCGACCTCCGGGCAGCGTGGACGTGACGCGCTCCATGCCCCAAACGCGCCCGACCTCTTCGACGAGATCGATCTCGCGTTCCAGGTCCCGGCGGAAGGTCGGTACGAGGACGTCGAAGACCTCTGGTCCGCCACTGACGTCAAGCCCGAGGCGCCGGAGGATCGAAGCTACTTCTTCGCCGGGCAGATCCGTGCCGAGAACACGGTTCAGTCGCTCGACGCGCAGCTGAAGCGAGCGTGGCTCGGCAGGACGCGGGTGCTCGTCCACGACGCCAGGCGCAATCTCCCCGCCGCAGAGTTCGGCAAGCAGTGACGCGGCCCGATCCGTGGCGCGTACGCAGCCGTTGGGATCGACGCCGCGCTCGAACCGCATGGACGCCTCCGACATCAGTCCGAGAGAGCGGCTCGTGCGGCTCGTGCACGCCGCGTCGAAGCTCGCAGATTCCAACAGGATGTCTACTGTGGTCTCGGAGACCTCGGTTGTCTCCCCGCCCATGACGCCTGCGAGCGCGATGGGACCGCTCGGATCGCAGATCAGCAGCATGTCAGTCGTGAGCGCACGATCCTGACCGTCGAGCGTCGTCATGCGCTCGCCGTCGTGCGCACGACGGACGATGATGTGCATCCGACCGTCGTCGTCAGTGGCGAGCCTGCGGGCGTCGAAGGAGTGCAGTGGTTGACCGAGTTCGAACATCACGTAGTTCGTGATGTCCACGACGTTGTTCACGGGGCGCTGACCGGCAGCGATCAGTCGCTCTACCATCCAGTCCGGAGACTGCCCTATCGTGACACCGCGGATGAGGCGCCCTGTGTACCGCGAGCACAGGTCCGGATCCTCGATGGTCACGCGGACCGAGTCGGCGGCTGCCGGGCCTGATTCGAGCGGCGACGCCGATGGGACGCTTGCGACCGCATCGGTGACGGCACCGACCTCGCGCGCCACGCCCGCCATCGACAGACAGTCGGGCCTATTCGGCGTCACCTCGAGTTCGAGCACCGTGTCGGCCATGCCCTGATACTGCGCGAACGACGCACCGATAGTCGCGTCCTCGGGCAGAATGAGAATGCCGGACTCATCCGAGCCGATACCGAGTTCGGCGGCCGAGCAGTTCATGCCCTCGCTCAGTTGACCACGCAGCTTGGCCTTCTTGATCTCCATGCCGTTGGGCAGCACGGAGCCGATCGTGGCGACAGCTACCTTATCTCCGGCCTCGAAGTTCTGTGCTCCGCATACGATGTTGAGCGGTCGATCCCCGCCGACCTCGACGGTGGTCACCCAGAGCTTGTCGGCCTCGGGATGCCGCTCCTTCGTGATGATCTGCCCCACGACGACGCCGTCGAGCGCTTGCCCGACCGTGTGAATCGCCTCGACCGCCGTTCCGGTCATGTCGAGCTTGTCCGCCAGCTCGGCGGGCTCGAGCCGGACGTCCACGAGTTCCTTCAGCCACTTGAGCGATACGCGCATCGCGTGTCTCGTCCTTTCGTGTCACGCAGGCCGTCTCCGGTCCGCGGGTGCATCTCTTCGGTGAAGCGGGCTAGAACTGGCGCAGAAAGCGCATGTCGCCTTCGACGAGCATGCGCAAGTCGGGAATGTTGTACTTCAGCGCGGCGATGCGCTCGACGCCAAGACCGAACGCGAATCCGACGTAGCGCTCCGTGTCGTAGTCCACGTAGCCGAAGACGTTCGGGTCGACCATGCCGCAGCCGAGAATCTCCAGCCAGCCCGTGCCCTTGCAGAAGCGGCAACCGTCGCCCCCGCAGATGCCGCACGAGACGTCGACCTCGGCGCTGGGCTCGGTGAACGGGAAGAAGTGCGGGCGGAAGCGGGTGCGGCGGTCGTGACCGAACATCTCCTTGCAGAAGTAGTCGAGCGTGCCCTTGAGATCGCCGAAGGTGATGCCCTCGTCCACGACGAGGCCTTCGATCTGGTGGAACTGCGGCAGATGGCTCGGATCGGCGATGTCGCGCCGGTAGACGCGTCCGGGGGCGATCACGTAGAGCGGTGGCTTGACCTGCTCCATGGTGCGGATTTGCACGGGACTCGTGTGAGTACGCAGCAGAACGTCCGACTCGCCGGTGGCATCCACTCCGTCGCAGGACAGGTCCCGCACATAGAAGGTGTCCGAAGCCGCGCGAGCAGGGTGAGCGGGTGGGTGGTTGAGTGCGGTGAAGTTGTAGTAGTCGAGTTCCGCCTCGGGGCCCTCCACCACCTGGTAGCCCAGGCCAACGAATACGTCCACGATCTCACGTGTGATCATGTTGATGAGATGCTCGCGTCCCGGCATGCGAACGCGTCCGGGAAGCGTGACGTCCACGGCGTCTGCGGCTACGCGCTCTTCGAGAGCGGAAGCGTCGAGCGCGCTCTTGCGTTCCTCTAGAGCAGCTTCGAGCGCCTGACGCACCTCATTCGAGACCTTGCCGACCACCGGGCGCTCTTCGGCAGACAGACTGCCCAGCCCGCGCAGGATTCCTGTGAGCGAACCCTTCTTGCCCAGGTATGCGACTCGGACTACATCGAGCCTGGCGAGGTCTATCGCTCCGGCGATCGCCGCGAGCGCTTCCCTGCGCATCGCCTCGAGCTCTTCGGCCACACCCATTGCTGTTCTGCCTCTCTCGTGTGTCCTCGGGGCGGAATAGAAAGGAGCCGGCATCCGCCTCTGGGTTCTACCCAAGGACGGGAGCCGGCTCCCGCGGTACCACCTCGGTTGGCCCGCAATGCGGACCCTCTCGTCTCGCGCGGTCTCTCATCCACGCCGTCCCGGTATCGGGGGCTCCGGCTTCCCTACTTGCTCCACGCACGGTGCTTTCAGGTCGCGGCTGGTGGAGTGAACCGTTCGCGCCGTCTCCGGGGACCCTTGCAGTCGTCGGGATCCCTCCCTGAGCGGCGACGTTTCGCGCGCACGCATCTCCGTCATCGCCATCTGTTCGATTGGTTCAGCAGTTTAGCACCTCACGGACCCGAAGCAAGCCGAAGCGTCCTGCCGAAGGACATCACGCGCACGACACGGCCAACGACGGCAGCGCGCGGGACGGTACGCCGATCAGCGGATTCGTTGGCGTCTCCCTGGGTTGTCAGCGACCCGTCGCCGTTCAGCGCCACCACACGATGCAAGACCGGTCGCCGCGCGCACGGATCGCGATAGAGGACGACATCACCAGGCACGACGTCGCCAGAGCGGGCCACGACGCACACGTCTCCGCGCACGATGGCCGGTGCCATCGAATCCCCTGTGACGACCGCAAACACGACAAGCCGCGCTGCGGCGACGCCAGCGACGAGCAGGACCATGCCGATCGCGATCCGCCAGCGAGACACGCTAGTGCACCTGCTCCGCATCGACATACAGGGTCATCTTCACGTAGTCATCCGCCAGGTCGTTACCCGCGCTCGCGGGCAGACCCACCGCGAACTGGATGGACGCACGAGCGTCCGGGGCGAGCGTGATCGGCGCCGTGCGAAGACCGGTCATCGGTCCCTCATAGAGCACGGTGCCGCCGCACGTGGCGCGAACCGTCAGCGCTTCGAAGAACGCGGTGATGCCCATCTTCTTGGCACCCGTGACGACGACGCTGCACGGCAGGCTGCCGTCGTTGGCGATCGCTATCTCCCGCGTCGTAGTCTGGCCCGGTGCCAGCGACTCGATCGACAGCGCCGCTGAGGTGGGCTCGGCTGACACCGCGACGGTACCGGCGCGGATCACGTTTTCGGCCACTGACGTCTGACTCGTGAAATACGCAGTCGCGGTGACGGACGCCGCAGCCACCGCCATTGCCGCTCCAACAAGCAATGCTCTCTTCATAGTGCCTCCTCGGACGTGTGCCGACCGAGGGATGATCGGCTCGGTTGACAGGGTGCACGGCGGCGCCACCGGCACACTGACGATGGCAGGCGCGACGTACCCCGACCCAAACAGAATCTCACCGCGCGATGTGATCTGGCGCCGGACGCGCCCGTCGCAGGCCGTTTCGCCCCGGAACAGAAGAACGGCCCCACCTCATCGAGGCGGGGCCGTTCGCTATTCGCAGTAGGTTGATGCCGCTAGACGGCCACCTGCTCCTTGGCGAGCTCGGCCAGCTTGGCGAAGCTGCCGGGATCGGCGACGGCCATGTCGGCGAGGACCTTGCGGTCCAGCTCGATGCCGGCCTTCTTCAGACCGTTCATGAACACCGAGTACGACATCCCGTTCATGCGGGCAGCCGCATTGATGCGCGTGATCCACAGGCGGCGGATCTCGCGCTTCTTGTTGCGACGGTCACGGTAGGCGTACTGGAGCGAGTGCTGGACCTGCTCCTTCGCCTTCTTGTACTGGCTGTTGCGAACGCCATAGTAGCCTTTGGCCTTGGCCAGAACGGTACGGCGCTTCTTCTTCGCCGTAACGGCACGCTTCACACGAGGCATGGTAGATCACTCCTTAGGGGGTAGGCAGAAGCGCCGGCACTAGCCGATGCCGAGACCTTTCTTGATGACACGCACGTCGCTCTTGTGCACGAGCGAATCGCTCGTGAACGCGCGCTTGCGCTTGGGGCTCTTCTTCTCGAGGATGTGGCTCTTGAAGGCGTTGCCCCGCTTGATCTTGCCGGTACCGGTTGTCTTGAATCGCTTCGCGGTACCTTTGTGTGTCTTCATCTTCGGCATATGTCGTCACTCCTCGCTTGCGACTACCTCGTCGACCGTTTCTTCTTCGGCCGAAGACTCGTCCGCCGTCTTCTCTTCCTTCAGGTCCTTCTTGAACGGGGCGATCAACATGAACATGTTGCGCCCCTCAAGCTTGGGCTGCGACTCGATGAACGCGAGTTCCTCGAGTTCACCGGCCAGGCGCTCGAGGATTGCGAGCCCCCGCTCCGCGTGCATCATCTCGCGCCCACGGAACATGATCGTGACCTTCACCTTCGCGCCCGCATCCAGGAATCGCACGACGTGACGCTTCTTCGTCTCGTAGTCGTGCTTGTCGATCTTCGGGCGGAACTTGATCTCCTTGATGTTGACCACGGTCTGGTGTTTCTTGGCCTTCTTGGCCTTCATCGCCAGTTCGTACTTGTACTTGCCGTAGTCCATGATCCTGCATACCGGCGGATCGGAGTTCGGTGCGACTTCCACCAGATCAAGATCCTGATCGTCGGCGATCCTCAGCGCGTCTGGAGTGGCGAATATACCGAGCTGGGACCCGTCCACACCGATGAGCCTCACGCGAGGTACTCGAATGCGCTCGTTCACGCGCGGTTCGGTCGTGCTGATAGGCTGGTCACCTCCGTTACTGGCGAGCGTCTCTTGTCGACGCCCGCACCCTGCATACAAAACGCCCCGTGGCGTGTGGTGCGTGCCCGGGACGACATATGCCGAAGATGTCCTGCAGGACTCTTCAACTTCTCTCGACCAGACAGCTGCACATCGGCGCCGCAAGGTGGGGACCTCGCACACCCGCGAGGGCAGGGGTCCCACTTCTTCGCTATTCGGTTGTCGGACTCCGAAGTATAGAGGGAGCGGGGACGCTTGGCAACGCGCTCACCCGCACTCAGCCGGGCCTCGCGGGACCGCGCGCCGTCGGACTGCTAGTCGAGGGCGTCTTCGACCTCGTCCAATACCGCACCCGTCAGGGAACGCTCGCCGCCGAGTATCCAGCAGTACTCGATCGCGGTCGCATGACTGCGGAGCCAGGAGTCGGTCTCGTCGGATAGCTTCGCGCCGTCGGTGATCATCAACACCCCGCCCTTGAGCCCGACCGCCGAACCGCCGGTGAGTGCATCGGGCAGCTTCGCGGCAACGGCGACGTTGTTCGCTCGCAGCCAACCGAGTGCGATCGCCTTGCTCGCGATGTCGGTCGCGGTGGCATACCTCGTGCGACCGGACCAGCGCACAGCGCCGAGCTGGCCGACCACGCCGGCTGAAACCGTATTGGGCCCGCCGCCCACCACAACCGTAGCTGGATCGAGCTCCCCCAGGATCTTCGCGGTCGCTGGCGGAATCTTCTCGGCGGATACGAGGAGAATCGGCGCGCCGGTGTGAGCAGAGATCGGCGAGAGCGCGAGGGCGTCGAAGAACTTCGCCGGATCGGCGCCGTTCGCCACTAGAGCAACCGATGGCATCTCTCCCGGACGCTTCGCACGCATGGCGCGCGCGATCGCTGCGGCGAGATCGTACCGCCCGCCGGTGGCCAGCACCCGCTCCTTCGTTGCCTGACCGCCCACAGCGGTCCTAATGTCGTTGAAACGCGCGTCGGGCACCGAGACAGGGCCTCCCACAACGTGCACAGACACCGGCCCGTTGGCTGCCACGATCTCCTGTAATGCCTTGGTGACCGACCCGTCGACGCGCGTCGAGCCGACAAGGAAGAGCGGTGCGTCGTAGGCCCAACAGAGTCCAGAAGCAGCAAGAGGGTCGGCCGCCGCGCGGTCTTCACCCGACGCGATGATGACGTGTTGAACGCTCGGCCAGCTCGCATTTCCCGCGGGATCGAACGACTCGCGCGCGATCTTGACCGCCGTCGAGTAGCGGCTCGTGCTCGCGAGACGCTCGGGCACGGCTACCAGCGGAGGCGGATCGGCGGTGCCTACAGTGAAGTCGAGCGAGCGCACGTCCTCGATGTTCCCGGCTCCGTCCATGCTCCAGTAGTGGAGCGTGTGGAGACCGAGTGCCTCGAAGTGCAACGTGCCGTCGTAGACCTGCGTTCCGCCGGTGTCGAGCGCCCACTGGGTCGATGCCACGCCGGAACCCGCATCAGTCGCGGTGAGCGTCACGTCCACGCGACGCGTGCTATCGCCACGAAGGGACGCTACGGTGACCGGGTCCGTGCGGTCCGACGTGTAGAACGACCAGGAATACTGCTGTCCGTTAGCCGTGATCTCGACATCGTACCGGTGGTTCGCGAGTAGAGGCGCCCGCGGCATGATCGCGACGGCGTCTCGAGTGCCGAGGATACTGCGGCCGAGCGCCTGAAGATCTGCGTCCGAGTTCGTGTAGGTGAACTCAGAAAGCACGCGATGCTCCAAATCCTGGCCACCCGTCGACAGGCGGCTAGCCGTGATCACCGGATTCGCGGCGCCGGTCCCGAACTGCGCGTAGATGGGAGCGCCGGTTGGGAGCGTCCAGCCCGTGCCCGCAAGCGGGTCGGGGTTCTCGTTGCCCGGATACGTGAGGTACGGCATCTCCCGATCGTTGCCCGGCCAAACAAGGGGGAACGACGCCGTCGTAGTCCCACGACCGCGCAGGACATCCAGCGCGGCGGCTGGGCGCCCGCCAAGTGTCGTGTACGTCCCGAAGCCTGTGGTCTGCAGTCTCGGATCGATGATGCCGATGGCATGAAACGGCGCGCGCATCCACCCGTCGATAGCAGCATTTCCGCCGATGCCGAGATAGAGATTGCTGTTCGCGGCGGCGGTGGCACCCTCGGAGCGATAGTAAGGCCAGGCCGGGTTCTCGGTGTGTCCGATCCAGTTGTTCTCGGCCATGTAGCGGGCGTGATACCAGCAACCGTCACTCAAAGCGAGGTCTTCGGAAACCGGCGCCACACCGCCGATGGCGCGGATGCGGTTGACGCGATCGAGCCACCATGCGGGCAGGGGCGTGGTGGCTGCGATACCGTCCGCGGCCACTCCGTTCGGCGGAGACACGAGCGCGCTTCCTGTCGCAACCACGCCCACCGCAGGGGACGCAGTGGATAGCACCATGGTCATCAGAAGCACAGCGACCGCAAGCCTGGTCGCCCTCCTCCGATGTGAGTTGTTGTCCATCGTGCTCATGGAATCACTCCAGCGACGATCATGTCGCATCGGTTGCATCGCTCCGAGCCCGGGGCCTTGCACCGACCAGAATGGTGCCGACCGACATGCCAACGCGGGCCAGCGCCAGACTCAACGCCGTGCTAGCGACCAGAGTCACAACGAAGAGCACGATGACGAGCAGCGCCGGATTCGCGTCCCCATAGTACGCGAACACGTTCTGCCGTAGACCGTGGAGCACCAGCGGGTGGATCAGATATCCGCCGAAAGATGCCGCACCCAGGACGCTCAGTGCTTTCGATACCCGCATTCGGGACACAACACGGGCTATCGCGAGCCATGCGACAACCGAGAAGGCCTCGAACGGGAGGATCCACGCCTGCATCACACGACTGATATCGGCGCTCGCGCCAAAGTCGCCACTCGTCACCATGGACGCCTTCGCTGAGATCGCCGCCACGAAAGCGACGGAAAGCGCGTACGCGACTATCACCGGGATGCGCCGCCGGTCAAGCCAACCGGATAGGCGCTCCCAGTTGAGCCCGAACAGCACTCCGATCCCGACGTAGCCGACCCAGAAGATCACGACGCGATCGAACGCATTAAGGAACAGGAACTTCCCGCCGAGGATTCCGATGGCACTCGGTTGGCCGATCTGTCCCAACAGAATCACGTTCGCCGCGACGAGCACGCCCACGGCGACGACCTGATCCCGAAACGAACGTGTCCTCATGATTGCAGCCAGCCACGGAGCCACGAGGTATATCTGGATAGCGATGAGGAAGTACCACAGGTGATACCAACCTCGTCCCGTGACGATGTTCACCCCGATTTCTCGAAGCAAGTCCTGCAGAAGCATCGGTTCGGAACCTCCGAGGGGCTTCAGGATGACCACATAGGCCGCGGTCCAGACCACGTACGCGGCACAGAGCCGAACCAGCCCTGGCAGCGGGATCCGTATCCGCCGACCGTCCGCGAACCGGTAGGCGATAAGCAGCGCCGACAGTGCCATGAAGGCCGGAAGCGCCGGGCGTGTCACAGCAAGCAGCGCTGCGTATGTCGACATGACCCCGGCGCTGTGAGGCACGTCATTCAGTATGCCGATCGCATGACCGAAGACGATGCTCACATAGGCGAACGCCCGCACCGCCTCCACCTCAGCGAGCCAGCCACGCCTCGCTGGCATGACGGGCGTGCCCGACGCGTCACTCATCGCGACTCCCCGGCCCAAACGACCAGACGGACGTGCCATCAGTGAAGTACGCCGTCCCGCCGAAGAGGGTCACGCTCGTGACCGGCGCCGCACCGGGAGCGGCACCGACACGCAGGGCCGAATCTCCGTCGAGCGACCCCCAGTACACGTTGCCGGTCAGATCGGAAACGACGAACTCGCCCTCGTCGAGAGCGAGACCGTGTGGCGGACCCTGGGTGATCCACGCAGCCATGACCTCCCACGACCGCGAGTCCACGGCGCGGAGGCCACCTTGTTCGTCAGTCACGTAGATGAGTCCGTTCTGCGCATCTACGCCAACGGCCGCCGGGAAGATGGTCCACGCCCCCAGTACGATCGGACTCATCGGATCGCTGACATCCAGAACGTGTACGCCCCCGTCGAAGCCCGCGACATAGAGCCTGTCACCGTCGAGAGCTACGTCGTAGGCGAAGCCCGCAAGGGCGATCGTCGCTACAGTGCTTGGTGCTGCGCGATCTCCGACATCCACGACCCGTAGGCCCGTCTCCCATTCGGCGACATAGGCCACGGTACCCGTCACCACGACCGATCTGGCAAGAGAGTCCGTCGGCAGAGCCCCAAGCGGCGCCAATCGATCCGGCTCCGAAACGTCCAGAATCTGGAGTCCGCCCCAGGAGTCTGCCACGAAGAGCGTACCGTCGTACGCCGTCGCGTTGACTGGCGGAGCCGGGAGTTCGAGTGATGCGACTGCGGGCCTGTCGGGATCGTCAACACGAATGCGCTCGAGGCGACCAGCCGCGTCCCCCACGTAGAGATCGGTGCCATCATCGGCGACCATGACGGGTGCATCGGTCTCGATCGCAACCTGACGGGCCTCGGCCTGCTCGGCGACGATGTCTAGCTCCACGGGGACGATTTCCTCGCCGGACGTTCCCGCGGATGGAGTAGCCGATAGCTCGTCAATCTGGGATATGGGATTCGTACGAAGGATGGCCTCGAGCGAACCGGCCGCAAGTGCGACCAACACGACCGCCGTCAACACCGCTCGCAGCCGTCCCGGAGTCATGGCCGCTGCGCGAGCACCATCTCGCCGAAATCGCACACGCTCATCGCGCCGATGTCGCCCTGCAGGCGATCGCGAACGGCCACGCTGTCGTCCTCGGCTTCCTTGTCGCCGACCACGAGCATATAGGGGACCTTCTGCTGCTGCGCCTTGGCGATCTTGACGCGCATCGGCTCCTGCTCGGCGTAGACCTCGCAGCGTACGCCGTCGGCCTCCAGCCGCTTTCGCACCGACGCCGCGAACTCCATGTGGCGGTCCGCGATGGGCACGACGACAGCCTGCACCGGCGCGAGCCACGTCGGGAACGCCCCCGCCGTATGCTCGATGAGTATGCCGAAGAACCGTTCCATCGAGCCGAAAATGGCGCGGTGCAACATGAACGGCCGCTCGTCGGTGTTCTCGGCAGTGCGGTAGGTGATATCGAAACGCTCGGGCAGGTTGAAATCGACCTGTATCGTGGACAGCTGCCACACGCGACCGATGGCGTCACGGACCTTGATGTCTATCTTCGGCCCATAGAAGGCGCCATCGCCCTCGTTGATCTCGAAGGGCAGACCCCACTCCTCGAGTGCGGTCATGAGCGCTTTCGTCGCGGTATCCCAGTCCTCGTCACGTCCGACCGACTTCTCCGGCTTGGTTGAGACCTCCGCCGTGTAGGTGAAGTCGAACGTCTCCATGATGAACTTGACGAGGTCGAGCATCCCCTTGACCTCGGGCACAATCTGCTCGCCCGTGCAGAAGATATGTGCGTCGTCCTGGGTGAACCCGCGGGCGCGCATGAGACCGTGCACCACGCCGCTCTTCTCGTGGCGGTATACGGTGCCAAACTCGAAGAGGCGCATCGGCAGGTCGCGATACGAGCGCATGTCGCTCGCGTACACCAGCACGGCGCCGGGGCAGTTCATGGGCTTGACCGCGTACTCGCTCGGCTCCTTGCCCTCGCCCTCGTCGATCAGGAACGGGTACATGTTCTCCCGGTAGAAGTCCCAGTGGCCGCTCGTCTTCCAGACATCAGCGCGATAAACGTGCGGCGTGCGGATCTCGTAGTAGCCGCGCTTGTAGAGATCCTTCGACAGCCAGTCGATGAGTGTCGACAGGAGGCGCGCGCCCTTCGGGTGGTAGAACACGAGCCCGGAACCGGCCAGCTCATCGAAGTGGAAGAGGTCGAGTTCCTTGCCGAGCTTGCGGTGATCGCGCTTCTCGGCCTCTTCGATGTTGGTGAGGTACTGCTCGAGGTCCTTTTCGGCGAACCACGCGGTGCCGTAGATGCGCTGTAGCATCTCGCGATTCGAGTCGCCCTTCCAGTAGGCGCCAGCGACTTTCATGAGCTTGAACGCCGGGATGCGGCCGGTGTGCGGCACGTGCGGACCGCGGCACAAGTCGGTGAGCTGGCCCTGGTTGTATATCGAGATGCGCTCGCCCTCGGGCAGCTCCTGGATGAGCTCCTGCTTCAGGGGCTGGCCGTCGAACGTGTCGAACGCTTCGAGCTTCGTCAGTTCGCTGCGGGCGAACAGGCGCTCTTCGGCCACGATCTGGCGCATGCGCTCCTCGATCGCGACGAGGTCGTCGGGCGTGAACGCGCGGTCGACGTCGAAGTCGTAGTAGAAGCCGTCCTCGATGGACGGGCCGATGCCGAAACCGGCCTCGGGAAACAGGTCCTTGACCGCTTCGGCCATTACGTGCGCTGCGGAGTGCCGAAGGATGTGCAGCGCCTCGGGGCTCTTCTCGGTGATGATCTGGATCGCATCGCCGTCCGAGACGACGTGCGAGGTGTCCACGAGCTCGTCGCTGATCTTGCCGGCAAGCGCCGCTTGTCCGAGTCTCGGGCCGATGGCTGTCGCCACGTCAGCGACGGTGGACCCCTCTGGAACGGTGAGGTCGCTCCCGTCGGGTAGCTTCACGGTGATGTCTGGCATGTCGTCGCGCTCCCTACTGCTTCGTCTTGCAGTACGGGCAGACACCCCAGTTGAGCTTCAGCGCCTTCTCGCACTCGATGCAGGACTTCCGCAGCTTCTTCATGCAGTACGGGCAGATCAGGAACTCCTTCTCGACCGGCTTGAAGCAGGCGGGACACGTCTCGAGATCGCGGGCCAGGGCGACTTCCTTCGCGCGAATCTCCAGGTCCCGCTCACGCGCGTCCGCTCGGGCTTCCGGCGGGCGAACGACCATGTAGATCAGCCAGCCCGCAATGGGGAAGATGAACGCGGCGAGCGCCCAGAACCATCCCATCGCGCCGCGACGGTCGGCATCCCGGTACGTCCAGAACGTGAGTGCGAAATGGAAGACAAAGAAGAACAGGCCGCACAGCTGTCTGATGAGATTGAGCTCCGACCGAATCGGGTCGAGGAGCTGGCTCAGTTCGGGCATTGACTCCCTTTCGCTAGCCGAAGACGGCCTGTCCACTGCACGCTTACGCGCCCGCGTGCGGGCTACCGGGATTCTAGCAGACCTCACGCACGTAGCGCGCGTCGCGCCTCGGCGGCTGTAGTGATGCTCCCGGCCACTACGAGGCCCATCGGAGCGCGGGCTGCGAGCGAGCGCACGGCGGTAGGAACGTCGGGGAAGACCTCTGTCTGGCGGCCGGTCACTGAGTGCACAACATCGGCCAGCTCCGCTGCGGCACGCGCTCGAGTCGAGGAGCTGGCAGTGACCGCGATCGCCGACGCGACCGGCGAGAGCGCGGTCGCAATACCAGCGGCGTCCTTGTCGGCGAGGATCCCGAGGAGCAGCGTCGGTTTCGCCCGCGGAAAGGCCTCGCGAATCGCATCGGCGAGCACGGAGGCCGCTTGGGGATTGTGCGCCCCGTCGATGACGACCGGCGGCGGGCCAGCCGAGACGAGTTCGAAGCGGCCGGGGAACCGAATCGTCGCAAGCGCCGCGCGCACCGAGTCGGGATCGAGCGG
>JAENZW010000285.1 GCA_016841065.1 Actinomycetota bacterium | reverse complement strand
GCGGAGGGGACTCGTGCCGGACGGCGGGCTCAGGGACTACGGCCGGGCGGACGGGGACGGCGGCTCCGTGATGGGCGACATCCGCCGCGGGGGTGGCGATGCGAACGTGGTCGGGCTGACGTGTCAGACCGACGAGCACCGCGGCCGGGAGGCCATCGACGGGGGTGCCGTCGGCTTCCTGACGAAGGGGTCGGTCGACGTCGACTCGCTTGCCGACGCGGTTCGCAACGCAGGCAGCGGCAGGAGTGCGGTATCCTCGGATGCTCTCGGCTCTCTGATCAGGGCGGTTCGCAACGAGGACGTCGCCAGTCCCGATCGTCTCACCGAGCGCGAGCGCGAGGTGTGGAGCCTCGTGAGCACCGGCATGAGCAACCGCCAGATCGCCTCCCAACTGTGTCTTTCCGAGCGGACGGTTAAGTTCCACGTGGGCAACCTGCTGCGCAAGACGGGCACGCGCTCGCGCGCCGAGGCGACCTCCCTCGCGTACCGCGAAGGCTTCATGGACCGGCAAGAGTAGCCGGCCTCGCGAGACCCTCGGGGTCCGTCGGCCCTGTACGACGGTACTGGCCGTTCCGCCCACCAAAGGACGGGACGATTCCGGCCCCTGGTCCCGGCGGATCTTGGGACCAAAGCATCGTCGGATTCCGGTCCTTCTCCTGATGTGCAGGTGCGCCCGCGCGCGTAGCGTTCTCTAGAACACGGCGAAGCCGTCAGGTGGAGACGCGCGCATGGAGTGCATACGGATACTCGTTGCCGACGACGACCAGCGATGTCTGCGGTCACTCCAGGCGTATCTGGCCATTCAGGAGACCCTCGAGGTCGTCGGTGGGGCTTCCGACGGTAGGGAAGCCGCGAACAGGTACCAGGAACTGCGTCCGGACGTGGTGGTGATGGATGTGTCGATGCCCGATTGCGACGGGGTCGAAGGGACGCGTCTGATCCGCGCCCTGGATCCCGAGGCGCGGGTCGTGGTTCTCACGGCGTTCGACACGCCCGCGGTACGAAGGGCCACCGAAGCCGCGGGAGCATCGTCGTTCGTCGCCAAGCGCGACGTGCTCGACCGATTGGTGTCCGAGATCAGAAGGGTGGCTTCGGCATGACCGGCGGCGAACCGCCACACGCGTCGTCGGCAGCTCACAGCCTGCCCGCCTTCGCGCGGCCGGTTGCCGCAAGCTGCGTTGCCCTTGCCACCAGCGTCCTGGTCCTGGCAATCGCCCCGGCTCTCGCATTCGAGACGGCGCGTGTGAACGTCCGGACGACCATCCAGTCGCCGGTCCAGCTCTCTGCCGAGGAGTTCCTGCTGACGCCCGCCGAAGAGGGATACAGTCCGGAGTCCGCGACGTTCGTGGTCGATCTCGCGGACGAGTTCGGCGGCCAATCGCGGCTCGACGGGCTCGAGTACCGTGTCGTTGCCACAGTCGAACCCCAGAACCCCGAATCCGCGGGCGACGCGTCGGTGCTTCCTCTCGTGGAGTGCACTCACGACCCGAACGAGTCCGGCGAGTCATCGGACGAAGCCGACCAGGCGCTCCTCGGGGTGGCAGCGTCCGACACCAGCGATCGGTGGTTCGTCGCGCTACGGATTCCAGCGGCTG
>JAENZW010000284.1 GCA_016841065.1 Actinomycetota bacterium | reverse complement strand
GCCGGCAGGATGTCGGCACAGGTTGGCGCCGGGTACCTGCAGAGGCCGAAGGGTGGGCGGGGAGTGCTGATGGGCGGCGTCCCCGGCGTGCTTCCCGCCCGGGTGGCGATTCTCGGCGGCGGCGTCGTGGGGACCAACGCTGCATTCGTCGCCTCCGGCATGGGGGCCGAGGTGACCATCGTAGACATCGATATCGACCGGTTGCGCTACCTTGAGGAGATCTGGACCGGTCGGTTCAAGACGTTGTACTCGAATCAACACAACATCGAGGAAGTCGTCACGGCGGCTGACCTCGTGATCGGTGCGGTCCTCGTGTACGGTGCGCGCGCGCCCTGGCTTGTCACCCGCGACATGCTTTCGGGGATGAAGGACGGCGCGGTGATCGTCGATGTCGCCGTCGATCAGGGCGGTTGCATCGAGACCACACACCCGACGACTCATCACGACCCGGTCTACGTGGTCGATGGGGTGCTGCACTACGCGGTCGCGAACATCCCCGGCGCGGTTCCGAACACATCTACGAGCGCGCTCACGAACGCGACCATGCGCTACGCGATCGCGCTTGCAGAAGAGGGCTGGGAAGCCGCCGTCCGAAGACTCCCGGCGCTCGCGAAGGGTGTGAACGTAGCGGGTGGAGCGATCACGTGCGAGCCCGTCGCCGATGCCCACGGGTTGGCGTATACGCCGCTGACCGAGGTAGTGGGGTAGCCCGGAGGCGATAGGGAGCCGCCTCACAGCTGGTGCTTGACCCCGGAGAGTCGGCGTCATAATGTGAACGTATGAGCAGACGTTCACATGAAAACGAGGATAATCCGACCCGGACGCCTGCCGGAGAGTGTGCAGCGTTCGCAGTGGATGCTGAGTCCGTCGCCCGGGCTCAGGCGGCGATTCACGATGAATCGACCGTGAGCTCCCTGTCGGACATCTTCCAGGCGCTGTGCGATCCCACGAGGCTGCGGATTCTCGCTGCGCTGGCAGCATCCGAGCTATGCGTCTGCGACATCGCCGCGGTGGTGGGCAGTTCGCAGTCCGCCGTCAGCCACCAACTCCGCCTCCTTCGGGATCGCGATCTCGTCGCGTACCGGCGTGACGGCAAACGTGCTGTCTACCGGCTGGCCGACGACCACGTGCGCACCCTGCTGGAGCAGGCGCTCGATCACGTGAGCGAGGAACGGCGATGAGTGCCGAAGAGAGCGGCACTGCCACCATCGAGGTACCTGTCGCCATCCCCGGCGGCGAGCGCTGCACCGCGTGCGTGACGCGCATGCGCGAGGCAGTTGACGCGCTCCCGGGAGTGGGGAGCGTGGAGATCGTCCCGGCGACGTCTCTGTTGACGGCCACATTCGACCCGACGGCGGTCACGCGAGAAGCCCTGGTGGCCCAGGTGGAGCGCGTAGGACACGATGTCTCTTCGGCCGTTGGTCACGCTGCCTGGAGACTCACCGGTCTCGATTGCCCCGACTGCGCCCGCACCGTCGACAAGTCGGTCGGCTACCTTGACGGCGTTCTTTCCGCGAGTCTCAACTTTGCGAGCGGTGTGCTCGTCGTCGAGTACGATGCCGCCGGCGATCCGCGGCAGGCGGTGGAGTCGCCCGTCCGGCGC
>JAENZW010000048.1 GCA_016841065.1 Actinomycetota bacterium | reverse complement strand
AAGCGCAAACACGTTCGACACTCAAACTCTCCGTACAGCCACATCGGCCAGGGCATCGTGTGGCCTGCGAATGGGTAGCTACTGCTCATGACCACTGGAACCGATCGAAGCATCCACGTCCAGGATCTGACGCGCGACTATGGCGAGTTGCGGGCGGTCGACTGCGTCGACATCGACGTCGAATCCGGGCAGATCTACGGGTTCCTCGGGCCGAACGGCGCGGGCAAGTCGACCGTGATCCAGGTCATGGCTACCATTCTTGCGCCAACGAAGGGCCGCGTCGCGGTGGCGGGATACGACGTTTGCACGCAGGGGCAGCAGGTGCGCGCGGCCATCGGCGTCGCACTGCAGGATGTCGGAATCGACCCGTTGATGACAGGTCGCGAGCTGCTCGAACTCCAGGCTCAGCTCTTCGGAGCCAGCGGCCTGTCTGCGGCCGAGACTGCAGCGAGCCTGCTGGGTGCCGTAGGCTTGGACGACGTCGATCCCAAGAAGCGCACCGGCCAGTACTCAGGTGGCATGAAGCGCCGCCTCGATCTTGCACTCGCACTCGTGCATGAGCCGCTCATTCTCTTTCTAGACGAACCGACCACGGGGCTCGACCCGGCGAGCCGAGTCGCCATCTGGGAAGAGGTGCGCCGACTCAACGAACAACGGGGCATCACGATCTTCTTGACCACGCAGTACCTGGAGGAGGCCGACCGGCTCGCCCACAAGGTCGGCATCATCAACAAGGGTCGCATCGTAGTCGAGGGCGCACCGGCCGACCTCAAGCGCAAGATCGGCGCCACCGCTGTCACCCTCTCCTTCCACTCCCGGGAAGACGCGCAGCGAGCGGATACTGCGCTCTCGGCAACTGTGGCGAACAGACGGATCGAGGGCACTGACGTGCTCGCCTACTTCTCCGATGCCACGAACGTCGTGCCAGAACTCGTGCGCACGCTCGACGCGGCGAGTGTTCAGTTGGCTGGCCTGGACATCAGCCAGCCCTCGCTCGACGACGTCTTCCTCAGCATCACCGGCGAGCGACTAGCGGTGCAGTCGGGTGTCGCAGGCCCTGAGGCGGCGGCCTCATGAGGGACATAATGCTCATGGTGCGTCGCTCTCTGTCCGGAGCACTCCGTCAGCCCGCGGCGCTGATACCCAACATCGTAATCAGTGTCTTCTTCCTGTTCGTGTACAACGCCGGCCTCTCGTCGGTGGCGGAACTGCCAGGATTCCAGGGCACCTACCTCGGGTTCATACTCCCGGTCGCAATCGTCTCGGCGGCAGTCGGCGGCGCCGGATACGCCGGACAGGCGATCATTCGCGACATCGGCACCGGCTACTTCACCAAGCTGCTGTTGACGCCGACGAGTCGCCTCGCTCTTGTGGTTGGCCCGATCATTTCGGGGGCGATCCTGCTTGTAAGCCAAGTCGTCCTAATCATTGTGGTGGCCCTGACTATGGGGCTGAAGTCGGCGAGCGGCCTGTTCGGCCTCGCGACAGTGGTCGTCTACGCCTTCTTTTGGGGCATGGCGTTCGCCGGATACGCGGTGTGGATCGCGCTGCGCACCAAGAACGCGGCGGCGGCTCAGGCCGGCACGCTCGCCTTCTTTCCTCTCATATTCCTGTCGGCGACATTCGTGCCGCTCGACTACATCACGGTTGAGTGGCTCAAAGTGGTCGCGACCGTCAATCCGACAACCTATGTCTTTGCTGCCATGCGCTCGCTGCTCAACGTCGGATGGGAGCCAAATGTACTCGCGACAGGGTTTGCGGTCGTGTTGGCCACCGCAACCGCAACTGGTCTTGCAGCGTTGAGTCAGGCTCGCAAGGCGACACAGCTCACGAAGTAGCGGTTCGACGCCTGCAAAGACGATGTGGTGTCGAACCAGCGCGTCGAGCAGACTCGGCGCCTTGTGAGCTAGACTCGGGCTGACAAGCGCACGCGGCGCCTCGCAGCTCGCGCGCTCAACGTTGGGCGTGATAGGGCGGGGAGGAGAAGGTATTGGAGAACGCGTACTGCACTGATTGTGGCGCCGAGCTCAGCGGCACGCGTAGATTCTGCGCGAGCTGCGGAGCGGCCGTTCCCTCCAGCGATGATCCCGGCGCACAGAACGCAGTCATAGCTACAACGCCCCTCGCCGCAGCCTCGAGTCCCGTCGCCAACGGCGTCACCGGTCTCAGCGCCGCGCGGATGCTCATCTGGGTTGCACTGGTGTTGTTCGCACTAGGGTTCTTCCTTCCTGTGTGGGACGTGGACCCAAGCATTGATGGTCAGTGGGTGTCGAATTCCCTGTCATCGCTTGCAGGAGGCGGGGTCCTGTATCCGGTCTACGGACAACTAGGTCCCACGGCATACCTCTATTGGCTGGGGCTGCTGCCGCTGCTCGCATCCGCCAGCCAGATCGTGCGTCGTCGTGCGCTTGCAGCGAGACTACTGGTTGTCTTCGGGTGCATGTCACTCGCCCTGCCGATAGGCGCTCTAGCACTGAGAGCCATGGTTCCCGACGAGCTTTCGGCCGTGTACTTCCCTGCCGCATTCACTTCATGCCTGCTTGCGGCAGCGGTGGCATTCGTGGCCGCCTTCTTCGCCGGCAAGAGCCGGTTCGAGAGCGTTCTGACGTCGCGACAAATGGTCATTGCGACCGGACTGGTTCTCGCAGTCGCTGCGCTGGGTCTGATCATCTTCCGTAGCCCGAGGCCCTAGCGGGGAACACCGCACCGGCCGTACACGCCCAACCAGCGCGTCGAGCAGACAAGACAAGGCCGGAGAGCTACGCTCTCTCAAGACGAGGCAAGTTCGGCCTCGTCTTGCAGCTCACGCGCAACACGTAGGCTGGGCAGACATGAACGGAACCGGAGGAACACCATGAAGGCAGTCGTCCAAACCGGCTACGGCTCAGCGGACGTCCTCGAACTAAGGGAGATCGACAAGCCGGTGGCCAGCGATGACGACGTACTGGTACGCGTCCATGCGGCTTCCCTCGCCGCCGGTGACTACTTCGGCATGAGGGGCGTGCCCTTCCCCTCGCGTATGTATATCGGGTTCCCAAGACCGAAGAAGGACTACGTCGTGGGGGCCGATCTGGCGGGGCGTGTCGAGGCGGTCGGCAAGAACGTCACGCGTTTCCAGCCAGGCGATGAGGTGTTCGGTGAGTGCAGTCGTGCGTGCGCCGAGTATGTTTGTGCCCAAGAGGACAAGCTCGTACAGAAGCCGCACAACCTGACTTTCGAGCAAGCCGCGGCCGTACCCACGTCGGCTCTGACAGCTCTTCATGCTCTTCGCGATCAAGGGAAGGTGAAACCCGGGCAGAAGGTCTTGATCAACGGTGCGTCAGGAGGCGTGGGAACGTTCGCCGTACAGATTGCCAAGAGCCTCGGGGCGGAAGTGACCGGTGTGTGCAGCGCGAGGAACGTGGATACAACTCGCTCGATCGGCGCGGACCATGTCATCGACTACACGCAAGAGGACTTCACACGAAGTGAGTCGCGATACGATCTGATTCTCGACAATGTGGCGAGCCACTCGTTCGCGGAGTACAGACGTGTGCTCAATCCCGGGGGGACTCACATACCCAGCAGTGGGCATGGCGGCATGGGCTACATCTTCAGAGCGTTCTTGCTGTCACTGTTCGTGCGTCAGCAGGGACGCCCGTTCGTCTCGACACCGAACCGGGACGACCTGATCACTCTCAAGGAGCTGGTCGAGTCCGGACGGGTCACCCCTGTCATCGACCGAACGTATCCGCTGAGAGAGACTGCTGAGGCCTTTCGGTATCTGGACGAGGGGCACGCTCAGGGAAAGGTCATCATCGCTGTGGAAAGAGGTGAGTGAGTCATGGTGGATGTGAGGGTCACCCTCTCAGGACTGTGGGTAGCGGTGATGCTGACCTTTCTCTTGGGGGACGTGCTCCGCATCTTTGCCGGTGACTTCACCCAGGGGGAGATCGCGGGTCAGAAGGCGACTCAGGGAATGTGGCTACTGATCGCGGCGATCATGTTGACTCCGATCATCATGGGCGTCTTGTCCCTGGTGTTGCCGTATCCCGCGATTCGCTGGGCCTGCATTGTGGTAGCAGTACTCTGGGTCATCTTCAATCTCATGGGCTTGCCCTACGCTGGGGCGTACGACAACTTCCTGATCGCTGTGAGCTTCGTCTTCTGTGCGCTGATCGTCTGGTACGCGTGGACGTGGCCGCCTCCGGCCTAACGCCAAGCGGGAATGCTAGCGTGCGGAGCATGCCAGCCAGCCCAACCAGCGGATGGAGCAGACTCGGACGCTCGGACGCTAGACTAGATCGCAAGCGGAGGTCTGCGCCCGGCAGCTCATCCGCCAGGCGTTCGACATAGTGAAGCTTCGAAAGCCGGTACTCCGGGAACACACTGGTATCCCGTAGGAGAGGACGAGGCACTGGACGCCGCACCAACTCGCACGGGCCTGGCATTCTGGGCGCCGATGATCGCTGCAAGTATGGCCATGTTCATCGTGGTCGTAGATTCCACGATGATGAATGTCGCTGTACCCACGATTGTGAAAGACCTCGACACCAACGTGAGTGCGGTCCAGGGCGTTATCGCGATGTACTCGCTTGTGATGGCCTCTCTCATGCTCGTCGGTGGCAAGCTAGGCGCTCTGCGCGGCGTCAAGCGGATGTTCATCCTCGGAGTGCTGATATACGGCACCGGAACGGTGCTTGCGGCCCTGAGCTGGAATATCACGTCGCTTGCCGTCGGATGGTCTTTGCTTGAGGGCGTGGGAGCAGCGCTGGTTCTGCCGCTCGCCTATGCGCTCCTGGTCACGAGTTACTCTCCCAAGGAACAGGCGATCGGGTTCGGCATCCTTGGCGGCGTGGCGGCCTCGGCGGCCGCAATCGGTCCCATACTCGGCGGCGTGCTCACAACCTATGCAAGCTGGCGCTGGGGTTTTGCCGGCGAAGTGCTGATCGCCCTCGCGCTGCTGCCGTTCGCAGCGTATGTCGTCGAGAAGAAGACCAGCCGAGAAGGTATGACGCTGGACTGGGGCGGCGCAGCGTTGTCCGTGACGGGACTCTTCTCGCTGGTATTGGGATTGATTCTGGCCGGACGCTACGGTTGGTGGGCGGCTCGACGACCGTTCGTGCTTGGCGGGACCCAACTTGATCTTGCCGGTCTGTCTCCGACGATCTATCTGGTGGGATTCGGTCTGGCGGTTCTGGTCGGCTTCATCCATTGGCAGCGACGACGGGAAGCGCGGGGGCTCACCCCGCTCCTTCAGACCCGTGTGATGAGGAACGGCACGTTCGTTACCGGCATCACCGCATACCTACTCCAGGCGATGGTCGTCACCGGCCTGCTGTTCGTGGTGCCGCTCTTCCTGCAGTCGGCGGTCGGCTTCTCGGCGTTCCAAAGCGGTCTTGCCCTGCTGCCCTTCTCGCTTGTCACGTTCGCTGTTTCCCTCGGCACGGCAAGCTGGAGCGGGCGCTTCTCGGCCAAGCTTCTGATACAGATCGGTATTGGGCTCATGGTGGTGGGCGTGCTACTTCTCTACGGCGTCGCGGATCTCAACGTGACGATTCCCAAGATGATCATGCCGTTCGCGGTGCTCGGTATCGGAATGGGCCTGCTGATCGCCCATCTGGTGAACCTGGTCATGTCGAGCGTGGATTCCGTTGACTCCCCTGAGGCGTCGGGCGCGAACAACACGTTCAACCAGCTCGGCACGGCACTGGGCACCGCGGTCGTGGGGTCGCTCCTCATGGCCTTCTTCTACGCGAACCTGGTCACTGGTGTGGCGGTTGGCTCGAAGATTGAAGTGACTGGGGCCGAGCGCGACCAGATCGTGGTGGCTATCGAAGATGCACAGGAGGTCCTGACCGAGACGGAAAGGCAGCAGCTACTTGCAACACTCTCGCCTGAGGAGGCGCTCCGTCTCGATGAGCTCGCTCGCCAGTCGATCGAGGCAGCGATGGATGACACGCTTCTCTTCGTCGTCGGCTTGCTCGGAGTGATGGGGCTGCTCACGACCTTCCTCCCGGGCAAGGAGCGGATCGCGGCTCCCGCTCAGCGTGTCGCGGATCTCTAGAGACGCGGCCGACACGGACCACATGTCGAACCCGCGCCTGCCTTATGTCACTCTGCCCCGTGGGATACCTAAAGCGAGGCGCTTGTTCGCAGCTCACACGCGAACATGTTCGGTAGACACCGCGACGCCGCAGGCGGCCTCAAGATCGCAGAGCGCCCCGAATCCGCCCCGCGACCCTACGTCGCCGAAGCACCGAGCCGGACGCCCTTCGGAGCCTCCGGCGCCTTGGGCATTGCCGCGGCGCGCACCAGGTAGCCGACCACTGCCGCTATGGCGATCACAGAGACGAGGTTCGGCTGGCCGACCAGGCCGAGAAACACCGTCGCAGACAAAGGTATTGGGAGCGCGGCGGCAACGAGACTGGCCATAAGCGCGAATATCGCGACACCCGCAGGGATAGCGGGCATCAGCTGGTGGACCGCAAGTCCAAAGCACGCCCCGGAGAACATGAGCGGGAAGATGGGACCCCCGAAGTAGGCCGTTGAAAGGTGCCACGCGCTGAGAAGGATCTTGGCGATCCCGATGGCGATGAGGAAGAGTGCCGAATACTTGAGTCCGGTCTCGAGCAGAACCGAGACCTGTGACTGACCTGAGAACAGCAGGTAGGGACTTACGAAGGCGGCGATCGCCACCGTAACTGCCCCCGCGACGACTCCGAGCGCGGGACTCTCGCGTAGCGAGCGCGTCGCAGCGCCAAGTCGAATACGGAGCACAACGTAGCCGATTCCGACCAGCCCGCCGAGTACTCCGAGCGGAACAGCGAAGGCAACATCGACAAGCCGCGGGGCGCCATACTCGGGAAAGACGAATATCGGACCAAGGACGGTTCCGGACGCCAGGACATATGCCACGTACGCCATCGCACCGGACACGAGTCCCGCGAGCAGCGTGCGTCTGTCGATCTTCTTCGCATGCTGGCCGAGAAGCTCCATTGCGATCAGTGCACCGACGGGAGCTGAGCCGAAGAAGCCGCCGAACGCTCCGGCGATCGCCGCGTAGGTCATCACGGTAACTCGTTCGATTCGCAGGCCGAGACGCTCGGACACGAAGGTGCCAAGCTGCCCGCTCAGGTCGATCAGCGGCGCCTCGGGCCCCGCCACAGCGCCTGAGGCCAACGAGAAGACCGACCACAGCGCGATGGGACCGAAGGTTCTGGGATCCAGACGGCCGTCGTGCGTGTATTCATGCTCGGCGTGACCGAACTCGGTCGGTCGGCCAACGATGCGAAACAGCAGCGCGATTCCAAATGCCAGTATCCCGACGCCGACCACGGCGGCTGACGTCTCGCTCAGATCACCCGGCAGAATGTGCGCGAGATCGTGCCAGATGAGCTTCTCGGTGAAGTGAACGACCAACAAGAACCCGGCGGTGAGCAACCCGGAGAGCATGCCGATGAGTCCGGCGAATCCGAGGGTGACGGCTTCTTCGCGAACCGACTCTCGGGGGGACCCTGAATCGCTCGTGGCGGTCACCGTTGCTTTGTCCGGTCTGTCTTCACCGTGACTCCCTGCAATATAGCGCGACGGGCTGGCCAAGTAGCCGAGTCAGACCACGCGGGCACGCGCGTCAAACCCTCATACCCAGAGTGCAAACAACTGCCTGGCCAGTATAGCTCGGGCAATACGTAGACGGTCACGTCTCACAGTACCCACAGCGCATGTCGAACCCGCGCTTCCAGCTGACTCACGCTAGCGCTAGGCTGAAGAGAGGCGCTTGTTCACAGCTGAAGCGCAAACACGTTCGGCGAGATACAGGTTTGTGCGCGCGGGTCTTGGTGTGTGCGCATCCCGAGCACCTCCCCTAGTGCTTGACGAACTCCCTCTCCGCGTGTAGAGTCTGTCATGCAGACCGGTCTGCAACACATACTTCTTGCTAGGAAGGGCGAGAGGAATGGACATGACAGCCAACACACCCGCGGGGAAGGCACTCGAACGGCGTGCCTGGGCCCGCATGACGAACGATGGCATCATGGACATCTACCTGGGCGTACTTTTCCTGAATGTCGTCGTGTGGATGATTGCCGGGGAACTCGGCTACGCCTACTCGGACACGGCGATTCCGCCGCTTATCGTGCTCATCTCGGCACCGATCATCTACCAGGTGGCCAAGCTCAAGATCACCAAGCCACGTGTGGGCCACTTCAAGATCGAGAAGCGTCGTCTGAGCAAGAAGCGGCTCGGACTCTTCTTGTCGGTCGTGGTGACGGCGATGCTCGTCGTCTTCACGAGTTTGGCGGCAGCGGGAGCGTTTCCCGAAGGTCTGCCGGTCTCGCTCATCATCTTCGGTGTGTTCGGTCTCCAGTTCGTCCTGGGGTTCAGTCTGGCCGCCTACTTCCTAGGTATTCAGCGCTTCTACACCTATGCACTTCTGGGCGCAGTCGGATGGGTTGGGAGCGAGATTCTCGTCGCCTATGAAGGTATCTCGCGTGGATGGGACGTCGTCGGTATTCTCGGCCTACCGGCACTCGCGCTCTTTCCCGTCGGCATCGTGTTGCTGATGAGGTTCCTCCGCGAGAATCCCGTGAGGGAGGCCTGACGTGGCTCGCAATGCGAGCAAGGGTGAGGGCAAACGTCGCAAGCATGACGACTTCTTCAACGTGGACGACGTCGATCGCGTCGTCCACGAGCCGGCGCGGCTTGCGATCATGGCGTACCTGTCTGTGCTGTCTGAGGCCGACTTCGTCTACTTGATGAGCGAGACGGGACTCACGAAGGGCAACTTGGGCAGCCACATATCGAAGCTCGAAGAGGCCGGCTACATCACGGTGGACAAGCGCTTCGTCGACCGGACACCGCGAACGGTTCTTGCGCTCACAGACGAGGGCCGCGTTGCGCTCATCGCATGGCGAGATGTGATGGCCAAGGCCGTCGCGGCGCTGGCATAGGTCGCGTCGAGTCTTCTAGTTGCGGCCCAAGTCAGTAGCCGCGGGGACAGTGTGTATTCTCATGCTGGCGGAGGATCACAGGCGAGCCCTCAAGGAGTTCCAGCCATAGACGTGAAGAGGCCCGCACTCGAACGCTACTCGCCGAACAAGCGCTTCCAGCAGACTGCCAGAAGGTAGACTGTAGAAGAGAGATACTCGGGCAGCTGCTGAAGCGCAGAGACGTTCGACCGAATCAGGCATCCGTATCTCGATTGCGGCGGTTGCATCCGTGTATCTTTGGGGATACACTCGTCATGTGATCGAGATTCGGCAGACAGCAGAGTACGAGTCGTGGTTCGAGAAGCTGCGTGACCTGCAGGCACAGGCGCGCATCCTCGCCCGGATACGCCGACTGTCCCTCGGCAACTTCGGCGACATCAAACCCGTCGGCGAAGGAGTCTCGGAGCTCCGCATCACGTACGGGCCCGGCTATCGCATCTATGTGAAGCAGAAGGGTGACGTTGTCGTCATCTTGCTCATCGGAGGCGACAAGTCGAGTCAGAAGCGAGACATCGAGCGCGCCCAAGAGCTCGCTCGGGGCCTGTGAGGAGGACGGACATGGCGAAGACGAAGACATACGCATGGGATCCCGCGAAGTACCTCGACTCAGACGAGGCCGTCGCGGCATACCTCGATGCCGCCATCGAGGAGGACGACCCGGCGATGCTTGCAGCCGCACTCGGCGACGTGGCTCGCGCCAAGGGGATGACGGAGATCGCGCGTGAGACCGGTCTCGGTCGCGAGAGTCTCTACAAGGCGCTCTCGTCAGATGGCAACCCGGAGTTCGGAACGGTGCAGAAGGTCGTGCGCTCGCTCGGCCTCAAGCTGCACATCTCGGCGTAGGGAGTTGGACGATGGCGTGGGGTCGGGTCAAGTCGGAGCACGGTGGACCTAAGAGGGGCAAGGGCTACTGGGGCAAGAAGGTCGACGCCAAGCAGGCCAGCAAGCGTTCCCGCCGTCGTGAAGACCACGTGGCCGCCCATTCTGCTATCGATGAAGCTGCCCCGTCGGCGTCCGAGAAGTCCTCATCACAGCTGCGGTGATCGGTCTAACCCCGGCATCGAGCGGACGGCGAAAGCGCTAGGATGAACATGAACGGCGAAACCCGCCGCTCATGCCGAAACACGTTGGGCGCAACATGCGATCTCAGGGGGGATCCTGGTGTTCCATCGGCGCGTCCTAGCCGTCGCTGTCTTCTTCGTCTTGCTTTCCGCGGGGAGGGCGCAGGCTGTCGATGACTGCGCGACCAAACCGTTCGATGACACGTCGCGCATCGGCGAGTACGCAGCCGACGAAGGCCTACCGTTCCAGTTCCCCATGGATGAACTCTTCATGGAGTCAGCTGAGCACCCGGCACGGTTCTGTGAGTGGAGCTATCCATCAGATGACCGGAAGTATCACGCGGCGGAGGACTACCACCAGCCAGCAGGTACGCCCGTGTACGCCATCGCTGACGGGACGGTGAGCTTCTCTGGCAGGATGGGCGGCTATGGGTGGCTCGTCATCGTCGATCACCCGCAGTTCGACATCTACTCGCTCTATGGGCACTTGAGTCCCAGCCGTTGGCGCATCGACGCCGGGACGGAGGTCGAGAAGGGTGAGACGCTCGCCTACTTGGGCGACGATGACGAGAACGGTGGGAGTGTCGCCGAACCACTCGTGACCCATCTGCACTTCGGTATCCGAGTCGGTCAGCGAAACAACTATCCCGGCCAGGGCGAATGGCGCTGGCAGGCTGGCTGGATCAAGCCGTGTCCCACTGACGTAGGGTGGCTACACCCCTCCGAGGTGATCAACGCCCAGGAGGTGCCGGAAGGCGGCGTCCCTGCACCGCATGGCGGCCTCTGGGAGGTCTGGCGAGCCGAGATCATGCTCACCGGCATCTACGTGTTGGCGGGATCCGTGTGGCTGTTCTTTGGCACAAGACGGCGCAAGCGGGTCATGCTCCTGCTCGGGGGCCTCTCGTTCATCGCTACGGGAACGATGTTCCACATCAGAGGGATGAAGGCCGGTGTGGCGATCCTCCTATTCGCGCTCGTGTACGCAACGATTTTGGGTCTGTGGTTCGCTCGACAGCGTGGGAGTGACGAACAGGTCCGGGGAGGGGCGAGTGGCGTCGACTCGACGTGAGACGCTTCGCGGATCTATCGGAGCGCGTGGCCGCACTCGTCACCCATCAGGGGTCACTCCTCCTGTTCCTCCGGCTGCTGTTCGAGAAGGAGTCAGTCCTGACGGGCGTGCGCCCAACCAGCGGATTGAGCAGACGCGCCAAGAGCGCACGGATAGACTGGTAGCGAGCTGCGCGCAGCTCATCCGCTCAACGTTAGACGCATGACGGAGGCGGGGGCAATGGGGTCGGTTCAACGGTGCGCCTGGCTCACCAGAAGCCCCGTGCTGGGATGCGGGGTGTAGGCGCATGAACCTCGACTCGCTACGGCTTCGGCCCGCGACGCCTACCTTGGAGGAAGGCCTGTCGTACGGTCACTACCTCGTCGACGCGGCTCCGGGATTCCGCTACACGCTCGGTCGGCGGGCGGCCGAGACTATCGCCGAAGCGTACCTCCGCCCCGATCACAATCTATCCTACGAGCATGTGACCTTCGCCGAACTCGACGGACTCATCGTCGGCGTGGGGGCAGGATATACGACCGAGCAACATCGCCGCTCGGTTGACGGCGGGCTCGCACGGGCGATCCACGTCCAGACCAGACCCAGGCGTATGCGTGCGGCGTCAATCGCCAAGTGGCTCCGGTACTTTGGCCCGGAATCGGACACCGAGTTCTACGTCTGGCTTCTTGCGGTCAGCGAGGAGTATCGGAGGCACGGCGTCGGCTCTCTTCTCATGGACCATCTTGAGAAGTGCGCTCGCGAGGCAGGATCGACTCACTTCTCCTTGGATACCGATCCCAAGAACGAGCGCGCGCGCAACTTCTACGAGCACCGCGGCATGAGCGTCGAATCGGGGTGGCCAACGTTGCCTCTCGTCCCGCGGATGGTAGTCAGGATGTCGAAGTCGCTCGGAGGCGACGGCCACGGAGCGTGACTGTCCGGATTCGAGACTCATCGACACTGCGGAACACGTGGTCACTATGTGCGCCACATCCTCAGCGTCTAACCCGCGCTTCCAGCAGAAAGCGCCCCTGCGTGAGATAGACTCAGGCAGGCAGGAATGGGCGGGGCGCTTCAGCTCACGCCCAAACACGTTAGGCACAACCTCAGGGAGGCAGCGTGGCGTCGAACAGCAACGATAGGCTGGCGGTCCTGATTGATGCGGACAACGCGCAGGCCTCAATTCTCACGGAACTCCTGGCCGAGGTTTCGCGATTCGGCGTCGCAAGCGTGAAGCGTGCATATGGAGATTGGACCACACCGAACCTGAAGGGCTGGAAGGTCCATCTGCACAAGCATGCCATTCAGCCGATTCAGCAATTCAGCTATACGGCGGGCAAGAACGCCACGGACTCCTCATTGATCATCGACGCTATGGATCTGCTTCATTCAGGACAACTCGACGGTTTCTGTCTGGTGTCTTCCGACAGCGACTTCACCAGACTCGCGACGCGGCTTCGGGAGTCCGGAGTCACGGTATACGGCTTCGGTGAGCAGAAGACACCTGAGGCTTTCGTCGCAGCTTGCGACCGATTCATCTTCACGGAGATCCTGCGGCCGGCTACCCCAGAGAAGGAGCCATCCAAGAAGCCTCTTGGTGCACCCCTCGACAAAGTCGTCAGACCCGCAATTGAAGTCAGCGCTCGCGAGGATGGCTGGGCCCACCTGAGTGCCGTCGGCAACATCATCGTGAAGACACACCCCTCGTTCGACCCGCGCAACTATGGATACGCGAAGCTCGGCGAGCTAGTCCGAAAGCAGTCATACCTAGAGGTGAACGAGATCACCTCGAAAGACGGCGCGGGAGTTCTGCTCGTTAGGGTCAAGTCAGGACGCTAGTCGGTGTGCCTAACCCCGGCATCGAGCGGACGGCGCGAGATAGAATCAACATGAACGGCGAAACCCGCCGCTCATGCCGAAACACGTT
>JAENZW010000047.1 GCA_016841065.1 Actinomycetota bacterium | reverse complement strand
GCCGACGTTGACGTGCAGGGTCGCGCCGCTCATGTAGGCCTCGACAGACTCCGGAGAGGCCGCGAGCACCTCGAGCGCGCGGTCGGCGTCGTCGATCTCGATTTCGAGGATGCGGTCGCGCATGTAGCGGTCGCGGATCTCCGCGGGCGACCCGATCGCCGCCAGACCGCCGCGGTAGATGAACGCAAGGCGGTGGCAGTGGGCGGCCTCGTCCATGTAGTGGGTCGTCACAAAGAGCGTGACTCCGCTCGCCGCGAGATCGTACAGCAGGTCCCAGAACTGCCGGCGCGCCGTCGGATCGACTCCCGACGTCGGTTCGTCCAGGAACACGAGTTCGGGCTCGTGGATCGTCGCACAGCCGAGGGCGAGACGTTGCTTCCAGCCCACGGACAGGTTCGCCGCGAGCTCGCTCTCGCGGCCCTTCAGGTCGGCCATCTCGAGGATGTAGGCGCGCCTCTCCGCGTATGCCTCATCGGTGAGGCCGTAGACTCCCGCGTAGAAACGCAGGTTCTCGTCCACGGTCAGGTCCTCGAACAGCGAGAACCGCTGGCTCATGTATCCGATGCGCCGGCGCACCTGCTCGGGGTCGCTCACGACATCCGTACCCAGGACGCTGGCCGTGCCCTCGGTGGGTATGATCACGCCGCAGAGCATGCGGATGGTCGTCGTCTTGCCGCTCCCGTTCGGGCCGAGGAAGCCGAAGATCTCGCCGCGCTGCACGTCGAAATCGATGGCGTCCACCGCGGTGAAGTCGCCGAACTTCTTGGTCAGGCCCCGGACTGAGACCGCCGCAGCCGTATCGGTTGCGGGTGTCTCTTCGGCAGGCCTATGCGAGAAGAAAGACATCGTCACCCCTAGTCCGCAAGCCGTTTGCGGAATCGCGACAGAGCCAGGCCGAAGACGACCACCGAGAACGCTCCCATCGCCGCGAACTGCGGCCAGAGCGCGGCGAATCCGGCGCCCTTGATCCAGTTGGACCGCAGAATGACGATGATGTAGCGCAGCGGGATCAGGTAGGTGACAGGCTGGATGGCCTTCGGCATCGACTCGATTGGGAAGATGTAGCCGGAGAGGACCATCGTCGGGATCATGATAAACATCGTGGCCTGCTGCGCCTGGTGCCGGGTGCGCGAGACCATCGACACGAAGATGCCCTGTCCGATGCAGGTGAACAGGTAGAGGAACAGGCCCGCGCCGATCACGGCGACATTGCCGTAGAACGGTACGCCGAACCAGTACGACCCGACCACCATCGCGATGGCGACCTGGATCGAAGCGACGACCACGTAGGGCGCGATCTTGCCCACCAGGTATTCGCTGCGGGTTATCGGCGTCACGAACATCTGCTCCAGCGTCCCCCGCTCGCGCTCTCGTACGACCGCCTGCCCCATGATCGCTGTGATCGACAGCATGAGGATGAGCGCCGCCAGGCCGGGAATCATCGTGTTCACGCTTCGCAGAGACGGGTTGAACAGCACCCGAACGCGCGCGTCGATCTCTGCGGTCTCCGGCTTGAAGCCTAGCGATTCGAGCCGCGACTGATTGAAGTCGCCGAGAATCTGTTGCGCGTACCCGGAAGCTACCGACGCTGTCTTGCTGTCAGCTCCGTCTACGACGACCGCCACCGCCACCTGTTCGCGGCGCTCGAGCCCGGCTTCGAGGCCGGGCGGGATGAGGATGGCGACCTGCACCTGGTTGCTGTCCATGAGCGGGCGCACCGCGCCTTCGGACAGCGGACGCTCCTGGATGACGAAGTAGCCGGAGTTCTCGAACGCCTGGATCAACGCGCGCGACGTGGGCGAGCCGTCCTGGTCCACGATGGCGGTCGGCAGGTCGCGCACGTCCGAGCTCACGACGTAGCCGAACATGATGAGGTACAGCATCGGCATGATGAAGAGCAGCGGCAGAAGCAGGCTGTCCCTTCGGAGCTGCAGGAGCTCCTTCCACATGAGAAGTCGCACTCGACGGAGGTTCATCAGTCGGACCTCCTCGCGAAGAGGAGCGACGCGATGGTGAGCGAGATGAACGCGTAGGCCGCGAGCGTCATCACCTGCGGCCACAGGACGTTGAATCCGGCGCCCTTCAGGAACACCGAGCGTGCGATGACCACCATGTAGCGGCCCGGGAATATGTACGAGACCCACTGGAGAACCACGGGGATGCTGTTGAGCGGGAACACGAACCCGGAAAGCATGAAGCCGGGCAGGAAGCTGATGATCAACCCGGCCATGTTGGCGACCTCGGTGGACGTCGCTCTGGAGGAGAGAACCAGCCCGATAGCCAGACAGCACAGCACGAACAGGAAGCTCGAGATGACGAACGTGAGTAGATCCCCGCGGAGAGGTACGCCGAAGACGATGATGCCGACCAGCGTGATGACGAGCATCGACGTCATACCCAGCACGACCCATGGCGTGACCTTGCCGACCATCAGCTCGCCCCGGCGCAGCGGAGACACGGTGAGCTGCTCGAACGTCCCCTGCTCGCGTTCCCGCACGAGCGTGACCGCAGTCTGCTGGATGGTGACGATCATGACGATGACGATCATGAGGCCGGGGATCAGGAAGTCCGCCGAGCGGCGCTCCGGGTTATACCACGTGCGCGAAACGACCTCGATGCCGCCCAGCGACGAGATGTCGACGCCGGACCGGCTCAGCCAATCGACGCGAACCTCGCGATCCAGGGTCTGGGCAAGCGCTGTCGCATAGGCCTGACCGAGTTGCGCCGAGTTCGGCTCGGAGCCATCCACGTACACCGCGAGCGGCGCACTCTGGCCACGTGCAAGATCTGCCGAGAAGCCCGGTGGAATGACCACGCCGATGCGCGCATCGGATCGGTCGAACGCATCGTCGATCGCGACGGTCGAGTCTGCGTTCTCGACAACCTCGAAGAACGCCGAGTGTTCGAACGAGGCGAGTGCCTCGCGGCTTGCGGGCGTGCGGTCCTGATCGACCATCACGGTCGGCACCTGGTCCACATCGAAGCTGATCGCGTAGGCGAACAGCAGCAACTGAATGACCGGCATGAGCAGCACCGACATTAGGATCCGTGGGTCGCGCCGGATGTGGATGAACTCCTTGCGCGCGATGGCGATGATGCGGCGAATGGCACCTACCATTCGACGTCACCCCCCTCGGGCAGGAGGGGAACCTGGTCCTCGGGCGCGACTTCGTCCCCGGCCTCCGGCTCGGCAACGTCCGGCTCTTCGGCAGCCGGGGCGTGCACCTCGGCGAGATACGCGAATGCGGCCTCCATGTCGACGCGCCCGGGCGTGATGGGACCGTGCTCGAGGCCCGCGTCGTCCAGCGCTCCGGCGAGATCGTGGTTGCCCGGCCCGTCGGGAGCGACGAGCACGCGCAGCATGTCGCCGAAGATGGTTGCCGACAAGACCCCGGGCCTCGTCTCGAGCACCCGGAGCGCGGCGCGCTGGTCTTCGGCAACTACCTCGCGAAGCGAGCCGGGGAGGCGCGACTTGATTCCGGCAGGGCTGTCGACGAGCGTGATGCGTCCGTGGTCCATGAACGCGACGTGAGAACAGCGTTCGGCCTCGTCCATGTACGGGGTGGCCACGAGCACGGTTATGCCCTCGCGGCGCAGGCTTGAGATGATGCGCCAGAACTCGCGGCGCGAAACGGGATCGACGCCGGTGGTCGGCTCGTCGAGCAGGAGCAGGTCCGGCTCGTGGATGAGCGTCACGGCGAGGGCGAGCTTCTGCTTCATGCCGCCCGACAGGAAGCGCGCCTGGCGCTCCTGGAACTCGATGAGTCCGCTGAAGTCGAGCAGACGCAGCGCACGCGCATCGACGTCGCGCCGCCGAACACCCCGCAGCTCGGCGAAGAACATCAGGTTCTCGCGGACGGTCAGGTCCTCGTAGAGGCTGAACCGCTGCGACATGTACCCGATCCGCGGCTTCACCCGCCGCGTGGCCGACACGACCGAATCGCCAAAGACCAGCGCGTCGCCTTCGGTGGGAGCGAGCACCGTGGCGATCATGCGGATCAGCGTGGTCTTGCCTGCGCCATCAGGGCCGACAAGGCCGAACACCTCGCCGGCCTCGACCGCGAGATCGACGCCATCGACGGCGACGATGTCGTGGCCGAAGTGACGCACGAGGCCGGTCGCCTCTATTGCGAGCGGCTCTGCGTCGGCGGGGTCGACGGTCTCGTCAGCGGCGTCGACGACGGCGTCAGCGATGACGTCTTCGGCGGGTATGTCGGCCGGTTCGGGCACTAGAACTCCACGGTTACCGGCATGCCGGGCTTGAGAGTGTCGGCGATGTTGTCGACTTCGAGGCGCACCTTGTAGACGAGCTTCGCGCGCTGCTCCTTGGTCTCGATGTTGGACGGCGTGAACTCGGCTTCATCGGCGATGTAGACGACCTTGGCGGAGAACTCGCGGTCCGACCCGTCGGCTACGACCCTCGCCCCCGCGCCTATGGCGACGTCGCCGACACGGGTCTCAGGGATGTAGACGGTGACGTAGAGCGTTCGCAGGTCGAGGATCCTGGCGAGCGTCTTGCCGGGAGACGCGTTCTCACCGACGTTCGCCACGACCTCAACGAGCACGCCCGCACCCGGTGCAGAGATGGTCGCGTACTGCGTCTGCACCTGGGTCATCCGAAGGGCGGCGTCGGCCTGGTCCACACGGGCGTCGGCCTGACGGAGCTCCTCCTTCGTCAGCTTGTCCTTTCGCGCCTTCTCCGCCGCAGCCTGGGCTGCGTCCAGACCTGCGCGCGCCTGCTCCTCCTGGAGCCGGAGCAGTTCGTCGTCGAGCGTGAACAGCACGGTGCCGGACGCGATCGTGGCACCTTCGCTGGCCACCACGGAACGGATGCGCCCGGCGATCACCGAGCTCACCACGACCTCTTCGGCCTCTACGGTGCCGCTCGCCGAGAGGACGCCCGTGTCGCTGGTGCCGGTGTCACCGTAGTTGACCCAGGCCCACCAACCTCCGGCGCCGAGTCCGGCCGCGACTATCAGGACCAGGACGATGGTTACGATGCGCTTTCTCATGACTCCTCCGCTCCGTGCGTCACGGGCTTGTACTCGCGAGCGTGTCGATAGACACGTCGACGGGTGTCCCTGCCGGGGGCACCCGGTTGCCGTATACGATGATCGTCACCTTCAATCCACGCACAAGGTGGATGATCTTCGTGGCAAATGAGGTTGGGACGTACTCGTACTCGCTTCCGATATCGACGACCGCGCCGGCAAGCACGGTTCCGCGGATCGAGTCCGCCCTGACGCGTGCCGAAGCTCCGCGGGTGATGAGCTCGCGCTGCTCGGCCGTTATGTACGTGTGTATCACGTTGGCTCCGGCGGGCCGTATCTCGACCAGCGGGGCACCGGGAGCGACGACCGCGCCCGGCGCGACGGCACTCACCACGACTCCGGCCACGGGTGATTTCACGGTGGCCTGTGACTGTCTGAACTGCGCGATCCTCACGGCGACCTCTCGCGCGTCAACGAGGGCCGTCATCGCACGGGACAGTGATTCGAGAGCCGTCCTCGCATCACCGAGCTGCACTGCGGCCTTGTTGAGGTCTGCCAGCGCCTCGCCGAGCTTCACGAGCGCGTCATCGATCTCTGCGATAGCCTTCTCGAGCTCTGCGACTTTGTCTGCGGGGTCCGGCTGTCCGGTTGCCACCGGCGTGCCGGCGAGGATGCGAGCTTGATCCAGCTGCATCTGGAGGTCCTGTCGCTGGAGCTGGAGCTCGGCGGTCTGTGTGGCGATTTCGGAACGCTTCGCATCGATCTCCGCCATCCCCTCCGACGTCTCCCGGCTCCTGAGCCCCGCCGCATCGAGATTCGCACGCGAGAGAACGGCTGCAGCTTCGGCCTGCGCGACATCAGCTGCGAGTAGTGCGTCGTCGACGACTGCTATGACCTGGCCGGATGTCACGTAGTCACCTGGTTTGACGTCGACACGCGCGACGCGCATCCATGTCTGCATCGAGGAGGGGCGGCTGCCGCTGGTTGGGGCAGGGATCTCAACAGTCGGCGTTCCCTCTTTCGCGGGAGCCGAGGCGAACCCCGCCTCCAGGTCCGCTACTGGCTGCGGCACGCCCGGCGCCTGCACGGTGACGACGGTGCTGGCGACGCTGCCGGTGAGTTCGAGGGTGCGGGGGGTGCGCGTGGCGCACCCGGTGGCCAGCAAAGACGCCAGCAACAGAACAACGAGGGCTGCACGAACGCGCAGCCCAGTGCTCAGTGCCACTATGCGAGAGGTCTCGCTCACTCGTGCCCCCGTTCAGAACTGCATGGTAGAGCAACCCGTGGTGGTGTCAACGTCGCCGGGAGGCATGGCACGCTTGCGGGCTGCGGGGCCGCGCGAAGCCGCAGCTACGCGTCGATGGGCAGCAGGTCGTAGTAGTCCTCGGGCGTCTGCGGCTCGCCGAGGATGAGCCCCTCGCTTGAGAAGATCTCGACGGCAACGCCGTCCATGTAGAACTCAACGGAGTTGACGGTCGGGAACTGTGTGAGCGTGTAGACGACCTGTGCGAGCCGGGCAGTGACCGAGAACGTGCCGCCCCCGTCGTCGAACTCGCCGGACAGGTCCACCTTCGCCACGCCGTTCGCGACGGTGAGCCCGAGGAGCTTCGTGCCCTCGGGGATCACGGTGTCGATGGCGGGCCAGGTGGCCTTCTCGGCAGCGGTGGGACCGGCGAGCAGCTCCTTCATCGCTGCGGTCGCGATGGCCTGCGTGTAGGGAATGGTGCGCTCGACCCCGAGCGAGTTCTCCCCGGCTTCGACCCAGTACAGGCGGACCGTGATCTCCGTGGGCGGGTTCACTGGCGGCTCATCGACGCTGCCGTCGCCCTCGTCGCCTGCCGTGCCGTCGGCCGTCTGCTGTCCCGCATCGTTTGCGCCGTTGTTCGCCGAAGACCCTTCGGAGGTCTTCGTGTCCTCGGTGTCGTCTTTCGACTTGCAGCCACTGAGCGATCCGAGCGCGGCCACCACAAGCAGCGCCGCAATCAAGATTGAAACGAATGGGCGAGTGCGACTTGCTGACATGGGGTTCCCTCCTCCGGTGGCACCTGGCTCAATTATGACCCTGGCGACTAGATGCGCGAAGCCCCCGTTTGGCTCCCCGCGGCCCCGCCTCTGGCGATTTCGGCGCTCGTCAGGCATACTAACCGCGCGCCCGCTCGACAAATGCGGGCGCTTTGGCGCGCCGCCCGGTGAGGCGGAGGTGCCCGGTCCGGGAGCGGCAACAGGGGTCCGCGGGACCGAAAGCACAGGGAGCTACGTCACATGGCCGGCATCGTCCTCGTCGGCGCCCAGTGGGGCGACGAAGGCAAGGGCAAGATCACCGACCTGATCGCAGACGACTTCGACTACGTCGTTCGTTTCCAGGGCGGGAACAATGCAGGGCACACGGTCATTCACGGCGGCCGTACGCTCAAGCTGCACCTCATCCCGAGCGGGATCATGTATCCGCACATCACGCCGGTCATCGGCAACGGGTGCGTCATAGACCCGAAGGTGCTGCTCGAAGAGATGGACTCGCTAGAGGCCGACGGTCTGTCCACGCACCGGCTGCTCATCAGCTGCAACGCGCACCTGATCATGCCGTACCACCGCGATCTCGACGGCGCCTCCGAGCGACGCCTCGGTAAGCTCGAGATCGGCACGACCCGACGCGGCATCGGCCCGGCGTACCAGGACAAGTCATCGCGCATGGGCCTGCGCATCCAGGACCTCACCGACGAGCATATCTTCCGCAAGAAGATCGAGGCCGCGCTGCACGAGAAGAACGACATCCTCGAGAAGCTCTACGGCTTGCCCACCTACACGGTCGATCAGATTGCCGAAGAGTATCTGCCGTACGCCGAGCGCATCAAGCCGCACATCTCCGACACGTCGCTCGTCGTCAACACGGCGCTGCGTGCCGACCAGTGGGTGCTCTTCGAAGGCGCACAGGGCGTCATGCTCGACATCGACCACGGCACCTACCCGTTCGTGACCTCGTCGAGCCCCATCGCGGGCGGCGCGTGCACCGGCGCGGGCGTCGGCCCGCGCACGATCGACCGCGTGCTGGGCATCGCGAAGGCATATATCACGCGCGTGGGCTCCGGCCCGTTCCCGACCGAGCTCGACGACGAGGTCGGCCGCCACCTCATCGAGGTCGGCCACGAGTACGGCACCACGACCGGCCGCGAACGGCGCGCCGGCTGGTACGACGGCGTGATCGTGCGCTACGCCGTCCAGGTCGCCGGGCTCACCGACCTCATCATCACCAAGCTCGACGTGCTCTCCGACCTCGAAACGATCAAGGTTTGCGTCGCCTACGAGTACGAGGGCCACCGCTACAACGACCTGCCGTGCCACCAGACCGTCTTCCACAAGGCGCGCCCGATCTACGAGGAGCTGCCCGGCTGGAAAGCCGACATCACAGGCTGCCGCGAATTCGATGAACTGCCGAAGGAAGCGCGCGACTACATCGGCTTCATCGAGGACCTGGCCGAAGTGCCCGTCGCGATGATCGCCGTGGGCCCTAGCCGCGAGCAGACCATCAACCGGCGCTGGGAGCGACGGCTGTAGGGACCGCGCGCGAACCTTCGGCACGAACCCGACGTCTCACCGACGTCCGTGCATCAAATCGCCCGCGCTGCTAGAATAGTTCGGCGTGTCTCCATGAGGGGGGACACCTCACATCTGACTCGAGAGGTACTCGCGTGATCAAGTCCTGGACCCATGACAACAGCGGCAGCATGACCTTCATGAACGCCCTGCCGGGGGCGCTCACATGGCTCGCCTTCTTCACGGCCGTTGCCGGCCTGCTTCTGTTCCCGCGCTCCTGGCTCACATTCTGCGCGGCGTTCATGCTCTACTTCGTCGCCCGCATGGTCGTCTCGCTGCTGTTCTACCTGTGGGGAGAGACGCGCGTTCGCAAGTGGGAGGCGCGCGACTGGACAGACGGCGAACACGTCGTCGGCGCTTCGGGCATCGCCCCCGCCGACGTGTGGCACGTCGTCATCGTCCCGAACTACAAGGAACCGCTCGAGATCCTCGAGCGCACGCTCGACGCCCTCGCCATCCAGCACCGCGCGTCCGAGCGCATAATCCCGGTACTGGGCATGGAAGAGCGCGAGCAGGGCGCTGCCGAAAAAGGTCGCCTGCTTGCCGAGAAGTACGCGGACAAGTTCGCGCACGTTCTCGTCACGGTGCACCCCGGCAACCTACCCAACGAACTTGCGGGCAAGTCGTCCAATGAGTCGTGGGCAGCGGTTGAGGCGCACGAGCTTCTCGTCAGCGAGCTCGACGTCCCGATCGATCACGTGACGGTCACGTCGTGCGACGCGGACTCGGTCATGCACCCCAAGTACTTCTCCGCGCTCGCGCAGATGTGGGCCGGCGACGAGGGTAGGCACTCGCGCTTCTACCAGGCGCCGCTCTACTACACGAACAATCTGTGGCAGGTACCGGCCCCGACGAGGTTCACCATGTGGCTCGGCCACGCGGTCATGCTCGCCGACCTTGCCAATCCCCTCTACGAGCCGCTCCCCATCTCGACGTACTCGCTCAGCTTCCAGACGCTCGTCGAGTGTGGCATGTGGGACCCGATGGTCATCTCGGAAGACTGGCACTCCTACCTCAACGTGATGTTCGAGCGTCGGGGCGACGTCAAGCTGCTGCCGATCTTCCTGCCGACACACGGCGACGCCACCGACGGCGACACGTTCTTCAAGGGTCTCAAGAATCGGCACGAGCAGGTCATGCGCCACGCCTGGGGTGCCGAAGACTCGGCGTACGTGCTGAGGCGCATGATCACCGAGCGTCACTTCTACCCGGCAGCGATCTTCCGTTTCCTGCAGGTGCTTCACGACCACGTGATGCGCACCGCCGGCTGGTTCTTCGTGGCGAGCCTCTATCTACTGTTGCCGCTGGCCAAGCCGGTGTACGCGGCGTCCATGACGCGAGTCATCGTCGTTGATCGCGGTGTGCCGAACCTCCGATACCTGCTCGCCGTCGGTGCTGTTGCGCTCATCACGACGATCATCCTTCAGCTCATCAAGCACCCGCCGGCGGGCGGCTGGAAGAACCCGAAGGTCGTGCTCGAGATCGGCTTTTGCTGGCTCACGATGGCTCCCTTCGGCTTCTACCTCGGCGCGATGCCCGCGCTGCGTGCCCAGACGAAACTCATGTTCGGCATCCCAATGGCCTACAAGGTGACGCCGAAGCGAGCGGTTCAGCAAGAAGCGGCAGCCTAGCGCGCCCCTAGCGTACCTTCGGCCATTCGGGAGGACCTCATGCGAGTACTCGTTCTCGGCGGAGGCGGGAGAGAGCACGCCATCGTCGCAAAGCTCCTTGAGTCACCCAACGTAGACGACGTCCTCGCGGCGCCCGGCAACGGTGGGACGGCTTCGATTGCTGTCAACGTGAAGCTCGACGTCGAGGACGGCGCCGCGGTCGCCGCATTCGCGAAGGCCGAAGGCGTCGGGCTCGTCGTCATCGGTCCGGAAGCCCCGCTCGTGGCGGGCGTTGCTGATGATGTCCGCGCTGCGGGCATCCCTGCGTTCGGCCCGGGAGCCGCCGGTGCGCGGATCGAAGGCTCAAAGCGGTTCGCGAAGGAACTGATGTTCCGGCACAACATCCCCACGGGCTTCTCGGAAGCCTTCACCGACGAGGAAGCGGCGCTCGAGTACCTCCAGGAGGTCTCCGCGCCCATCGTCGTCAAGGCGGATGGCCTCGCCGCAGGCAAGGGCGTGACCGTGGCGATGGACGTCCACACCGCGCGCGAGGCGATTCGCGAGTGCTTCGCGGGTCGGTTCGGCGACGCGGGGTCGACTGTCGTCATCGAGGAGTATCTGCGCGGGCCGGAGTGCTCGCTGCTCGCGTTCACCGACGGAGAGACCGTGGTGCCGATGGCACCTGCCCAGGACCACAAGCGCGCGCTCGACGGCGACGAGGGCCCCAACACCGGCGGCATGGGCGTCTATTCACCGGTGCCCATCGTCACGGACGAGGAATACGCCGCGATGATGGCGGCCATGGTTCACGCCGTAGAAGGTATGCGGTCCGAAGGTATCGACTACCGCGGCGTGCTCTACGGCGGCTTCATCCTAACCGACGAGGGCCCGAAGCTCCTCGAGTTCAACGCGAGATTCGGCGATCCGGAGACGCAGGTCATCCTCCCGCGCCTCGACGGCGATCTCGCCGAGATCCTGCTCGCCACCGCTGAGCGGCGCCTCGCTGACGTCTCGCTTGCCTGGCGCGATGAGTGGGCCGTGAGCGTCGTACTCGCATCGGGCGGATATCCCGGCGACTACGAGACCGGCAAGCCCGTCAACGGCATCGCGGATGCCGAATCGCTGACCGACGTCACCGTCTATCACGCCGGCACCAGGCTTGCCGAAGACGGATCGTTGCTGACTGCCGGTGGCCGCGTCCTGAACGTCACCGCGCTCGGCCCGGACTTCGCCAGCGCGCGCGAGCGTGCGTACGAGGCTGTCGGGCGGATCGGGTGGGACGGCATGTTCTTCCGGACCGACATCGGTGCGCGCGCCCAACGCGGTCGCGCCGCCTGGGAGGCGTAGGTCCCCGAATGCTCGCCGAGCGGTTGCTCACCACGGTCGTACGCGGCGCGAACGCGCGATACCTGAAGCTGCGTCCCGTGGACGTGAAGTCGATTCCCGGACCACTACCCGGGCACGGCTACATGCTCTACGTGCACGTCCCGTTCTGTACGCGGCTGTGTCCGTACTGCTCCTTCAACCGCTTCCCGTTCGACCACGACCGGGCGACGGAGTACTTCCGCAGGCTTCGGACCGAGATGAAGATGGTCGCGGATCTGGGATACGACTTCTCGGCAATGTACGTGGGCGGCGGCACGCCGACGGTGATAGTCGAGGAACTCGTCGAGACGATTGACCTGGCAAACGAGCTGTTCTCGATCAAGGAAGTCTCGAGCGAGACCAACCCGGATCACCTGACTCCAGAGTACGTTGATGCGCTTGTGGACCGCGTGGACAGGCTGAGCGTCGGCGCGCAGAGCTTCGACGACGGGCTTCTTCGGCAGATGGAGCGGTACGACAAATACGGTTCCGGGGCCGAGATCCTCGAGCGCATCCAGGGTGTCGCGGGGCGGTTTCATTCACTGAACGTGGACATGATCTTCAACTTCCCGAGCCAGACCGAGGCCATGCTCGAGCGTGATGTCGAGATGCTCATCGAGTCGGGGACCAACCAGACGACGTTCTACCCGCTCATGGCCTCGCCGGTGGTGCGCGAGTCGCTGCGCAAGACCGTCGGCGAGGTCTCATATGAGCACGAGCATCGCCTCTACGACCTGCTGTGCAAGCGCCTGACCGGGCGTTTCGAGCACGCCAGCGCCTGGACGTTCTCGCGCACCGGCGGCGGCATGATCGACGAGTACATCGTCGACTACGACGAGTACGTCGGGCTCGGTTCGGGCGCGTTCAGCTTCCTCGACGGCAACCTGTGGGTGAACACGTTCTCGCTCGCCGGTTACCAGGACCGAATCGACGCGGGACTGGCGCCGGCCGTGGGCCGGCGCGCCTTCTCGCCGAAGGAGCAGATGCGCTACCGGTTCATGATGGGACTCTTCGGCCTGGAGCTGGACAAGCGGCGGTTCGTGGCTGACTTCGGGATGACTGTTGAGCGCGGACTGCCGCTCGAGATGGCGTTCATGCGTGCGGCGGGGGCGTTCGAGATCAACGACGCGGAGCACGCGACGCTCACACAGACGGGGCGCTACCTGCTCGTCGCGATGATGCGCGAGTTCTTCGTCGGCGTGAACGCGGTGCGTGATCAGGCCAGGTCGAGCCTACCTGCCGAAGAGCGCGACCTGATCTTCGGCGAAGGCGGAGAGTGCGCGGATGCGCTGGCTGCGGCCGCGATCGTGACCGCGGATGCCGCACACCTGACGTTGCCGCCGGAGTCGCGCAGGTAGCGAACGCGGCCGATTTGGCTACAATGGCGAGACCACGGGTCGCACCGCCCGCCGAGGAGGCAACTATGGCCGACGCCGCGCTTGTCGGGATCATCATGGGTTCTCAGTCCGACATGGGGGTCAGGGAGGACTGCGCCAAGCAGCCCGGGGAGCTCGGGGTTCCGTACG
>JAENZW010000046.1 GCA_016841065.1 Actinomycetota bacterium | reverse complement strand
CGGAGGGGGCGGTCGCACGGCCGGCGCTGTCCCGGGCAAACGGGAGCCGCTTGATCGCCACGCGACGCTGCATCCGCGTGTCGTATGCGAGCGTGACTTCTGCGAAGCCGCCTCGGGCGAGCTGTTCGAGCGGCCGATAGCGGTCAAGGATGAGCTGCTGGTCCACGCGTTTCCCTCGAGTGGGCGGAGCCTACTCGACATTCTATCGCGCCGCCGTCTCATCCGTCCGGTACAACCTCCAAGGGGGCGGGAACGATTCTTGCTGTAGCGGGCATCATTGGCCGAAGGGGCGCTGCGCTGTGGGTTCGGAATCGGGTTTCGGGTGGCTTGGGGTCGGCACCATGCTCTTCGGTGCCGCTCTTCTCGCATACCCGGCGTGGTGGGCGTTCGTGAAGATGCCGCTCGCCGAGCATTCCTGGCGGAGATGGGAGATCAGCTTCCTGATCGGACTCACGGCCCTTTCGGTCATGGCTGTGATTCCCGTGAGCTACGGTAGCGCCGGCTGGATGTCTGTCCCGCCGCTGATCATCCTGCTCGTCACCGACTATGCGGTCGTCCACTCGGCAGTTGCGACATGGCACGAAGTCTCCGGGCGTCGCGAGTCAGTGGGCACCTTCCTCGGCTTCCTCGTGCCGCTTCTCGTGCTTGTCGCGGGGGTCGTTGCGGTGTCATTCAAGCAGATTGCCGTTGAGATACATGGGAACAACCCTTCGATGCAGGGTATGGACCAGCCGTTCATGATCACATTCGGCATGCTAGCGGTACTTCCGCCTGGGATTGCGGCGTCCGTGGTCGTCAGACGCTATCTGCGACATCGCGCGGTGACCGCGCGCGCCGAGGACGACACCGAGGCGCGCTAGGCTTCGCCGAGGTAGGCGCGCCTGAGTTCCTCGTTCTTGAGCAAGTCCTGCGCGGCACCCTCGATCACGACCTGGCCCGTCTGCAGTACGTAGCCGCGGTCCGCTATCGCGAGCGCCGCATTCGCGTTCTGCTCCACTACGAAGATGGCCACGCCTTGTGCGTTGATCGACTGGATCGTCTCGAAGGTCTGATCTACCAGGGCTGGCGCAAGGCCCATCGAAGGCTCGTCCATGATGATGAGTCGCGGGCGGCTCATGAGCGCCCGGCCGAACGCCACCATCTGCTGCTCGCCACCTGAAAGCGTTCCGGCGCGTTGAGAGCGCCGCTCGTGAACGCGAGGGAAGATCTCGTAGACCTTCTCCAAATCCCGCTTGATCGCGGCGGTGTCGGTGCGGGTGTACGCGCCCATCTCGAGGTTCTCGAGAATGGTCAAGTGAGGGAACAGACGTCTGTTCTCGGGGACGGTCGCCACGCCGTTCTTGATGCGCTCCGACGTTCGGACGTTGTTGATGACCTCGCCGTCCCACAGCACCTCGCCGGTCGTGGGCTTCACGATGCCGAGGATGGTCTTCATCGTCGTCGACTTGCCCGACGCGTTGCCGCCGAGCAGACAGACGATCTCACCCTCGAAGACCTTGTAGTTGACGTCTTTGAGGATCTCTATGCGACCGTAGTGAGTCCGGACATGCCGGAACTCAAGAAGCGGTGTTTGCTGCGTTCTTTCCAAGATACGCCTCCACGACGGCGGGGTCGGTCGCCACGTCTTGCGGTAGACCTTCGGCGATCTTGACGCCGTGATCCATTGCGATGACGCGGTCGGAAGCTCCCATGATGACCTTCATGTCGTGTTCGATCATGAGGATCGTGTAGCCACGGGCCTTGAGGTCCTTGATCTGGTTCATGACCTCCATAGACTCAGCCGGGTTCATTCCTGCGACCGGCTCGTCGAGCAGTAGCAGCGCTGGCTCGGGTGCGAGCGCGCGGGCGATTTCAAGCCTGCGGCGATTCGCGTACGACAGCGAGAATGCGGGGTGCGACTGGCGCGGTCCAGAGAAGCGACCCGGGAACAGCGCGAGGATCTCCTGCGCTTTCGCACGCATATCGGCTTCCTCGCGCTTCAGGCGTGGCAGTCGCAACATCGCCGCGAAAGCACCCGCGCGACCGCGGCTATGCATTCCGACCATCACGTTTTCGAGCACGGTCATGTTGGAGAAGAGGCGGAGCATCTGGAACGTGCGCGAGATGCCCTTCGCTTGTATCTGGTCTGGCCGAAGACCGGCGATACTCTCGCCTTTCAGCAGGATGTCGCCCGAATCCGGCTCGTAGAGCCCGGTGATGAGATTGAAGGTCGTCGTCTTGCCGGAACCGTTCGGTCCGATGATCGACAGGATCTCTCCCGCGTGGACCTCGAAGGAGAGGTCGTCGACGGCTTTTAGTCCGCCGAACGCCTTGGTCGCGCCTTTGAAGTCGAGAACTACGTCAGGCATGCCCTAGGCCTCCAGATCCCGGTGACCCTCGTCGAAGTCGAAGAGTTTCTGGCGGGTCTTCTCCATTTCGCGGGGATCTTCCTCGTGGACCTCTCTGCGCCAGAGCTTGTCGGGCAGGAGCCCTTCGGGACGGAAGATGACCATCACGACGATCACGATGCCGACGATGAGCATCCGATATCTGTCGAACTCGAGGAAGAAGGTCTGCACTGCCTGAGGCAGTCTGTTCATCGTTTCCGCGCCCAGCGCCTCCGGCAACCACTTGGAGAAGGCCTGGCGGATGACCTCGGGTAGCCCATCGAGTAGCACGGCACCCAGCATGACGCCGGGGATCGAACCCATTCCGCCGAGGACGACCATGCACACGACCAGAACCGACTGCAGGAACTCGAAATACGTCGGGTTGATGAACTGCTGATAGTACGCGAAGAGACATCCCGCCAGTCCGGCGACACCCGCGCTGATGACCACAGAGAGCAACTTGAGGCTCGTGCCGTGGATTCCCGCGTGCTCGGCGGCGATCTCGTCCTCGCGCAGCGCGTTCCACGCGCGTCCGATCCGCGAGGCCTTCAAGTTCGTGAGCAAGATGGCGACAATCACGACGAAGATGAGCACCAGATAGTAGAACTCAGATGGCTTGTCGATGTTCATGCCGAAGATCTGGGGCCGGAATATCTGCGGGATGCCACCGGGGCCGTTGGTCACGGACTCCCAGTTGTTGAACGTGATGCGCGTGATCTCGCCGAATGCCAGAGTGACGATCGCGAGGTAGTCTCCCCGCAATCGCAGGGTCGGCAATCCGACAAGCAGCCCGGCCGCCATGGCGAACACCGTACTCAGAACGATGAGCACCCAGAAGTCGTAGTGGTGACCCAGTCTCGGCGAAGACAGGATCGCGGTCGTGTAGGACCCGACCGCGAAGAAGGCGACGTAGCCGAGGTTCAGCAAGCCGGTCTCGCCCATGACGACGTTCAGGCCCATCGCCAGCATCACGTACACGAGCGAACGGATGCCCACGCGAAGCCACAGGGTCTCGATCACGCCAGCTTGTTCGAAGAGAGGCACCGATACTGCCATGCCAAGCGCCACGAGAACGTAGACCCATCTCGGCACTCTGCTGAAGAACTGCCGCACTGGCGTCATGATGCCCGTCTTGTCGGCCATCGCTACACCTTCTCCTCGATGTGTTCGCCGAGGATACCGGCCGGACGGAACATGAGGACAAGGACGAGCACCGCGAATGAGATGGCGTGCTGCCACATCGTCGCGAACTGGAAGTCGCGGTTCAGGAAGAAGAGAACGGCCATCGACGCAAGGAACACGTTGCCCGCGAACAGGCGCAGGGCGTGGCGAGCGGAGACGCTCAGGAGGGCGTCGGTGCGCGGAGCAAGTGCGGTCTGCAGTGCGTAGGGAATCGGGAATCGGTAGACGTTGACGACTTGAGCCTCGTACTCGGGTGTGCGGACTTCATCGCGGATGTGCTTCTTGCGACGCGCTGGGACGCGGATCATCTGCACGTAGAGGCCCAGCATCAGGCCGACGACGAAGAACCATGCGAGCCCGCCCAGCTTGAGGCCGACACCGTAGTTCTCAACGAGCCCGAGCAGAAGAGAGCCGACGACCGCGCCGGGGATGTTGCCGATACCGCCGAGGACTGCGGCGGTGAACGCCTTGAGTCCGTAGAGGAATCCCGTGTCGAACTTGAGCGAGCCGTAGTACATCGCGACCAAGAAGCCGCCGATGGCCGCGAGCGACGAGCCGACGATGAACGTGAAGGCGATCGTCTTGTTCGTCTCGATGCCCATCATCTCTGCGGCTTCCATGTCCTGCGAGGTCGCCCGCATCGCCTTGCCGATGCGCGTGCTCTTGATGATGTACGTCAGGATCGCCATGAGAACGACGGAGGAGCCGATGATCACGAATGCCAGCAGGCGAATCTGCACGCCGAACACTGTCACGAATTGGTCCGGGATGATCGATGTGGGAACGACGATGGCTTCAGGGCCCCATACGAGAATGATGGCGTTCTGCAGGAAGATCGAGACGCCGATTGCCGACAGGAGCGGGATGATGCGCGACGCTCCCCGAAGAGGGCGGTACGCAATCCGTTCGATGAGCCAACCCAGCAGCGCGGTCAGCACGATGGACACCGATAGGGCGATGATGAAGTAGCCGACCTTCGTGCCTATGGGCGTCCCATCATCGACGCCCAGCCACACTAGCGTGGTGATGGCGATGTAGCCACCGATGGTGAAAACCTCGCCGTGAGCGAAGTTGATGAATTCGAGGACGCCATAGACCATCGTGTAGCCCAGGGCGATGAGCGCGTAGACCATGCCCACTGTCAGGCCGGACATCGTGAGTCGGAAGATGTGCTCGAAGGTCATTCGCGTTTCCTGCAGGATTCTCGGCGTCGAATAGGCGCGCGTCTGTCTTGCATACAGCTTGCACACAGTAGCAAATGAGTTCAGATGAAGCAAAAGGCGCGGGGCCTGATGGCCCCGCGCCTCCGTGCATGGACTTGCTTGCGAGGGTCAGACCCTCAGCACTGGAATCGCCTACTGGGCGACCCAGGCACCGCCTTCGAGCTTGTAGCGAACGATCGTCGCAAGGCCGGCAGAATCGCCCATGGCCTTGAACTCGCCGTTCTCATCAAAACCGAACGTACCGATGACACCCATGACCTCGACCTTCTTGAGGTTTTCGATGATGTCAGCGGGATCGGCAGATTCGCCCATCTTGATGGCATCGACAATTGCGACGAGCGCGTCGTGGTTGGTCTCGGCGTAGGGGCCGGGGTCCTTGCCGGCGTCAGCAACGAACGCCGTCTTGAACGCGTCCCAACCAGCCATCTTGTCCTGCGGGATGCCACCGATGGTGGCGAGGGTGCCATCGACGTTTGCGGCGCCGCCGGCCTCCTCCACGATCTCGTCGGACTTGATGCCGTCGCCGCCCATGAACTGGACGCCGGTCATGCCAGCCTCACGGCACTGCTTGAAGAGCAGGCCGGCTTCACGGTGGTAGCCCGTGAAGATGACGGCGTCAGGGCCGAAGTTCTGGATGTTGGCGACCTGTGCGGAGAAGTCGGTGTCGCCCTCCTGGCCGGACTCGCGGGAGACCTCGACGCCAGCGGCGGTAAGGTTCTCCTCGATGACGTCGGCGAGGCCAACGGCGTAGTCGCCGCGGTCGTCCATGATGGCGACCTTCATGAAGCCGAGCTCGACACACCAGTCGGCAAGTGCCTTGCCCTGGATGTTGTCACCAACACAGGTGCGGAAGAAATTGGTGCGGGGAACGAGGTCGGCTCGAGTTGCGGAACCCGAGATCATCGGGATGCCGGCCTGCTCGTAGATCGGCTGCGCTGCGTTCGTGCTGCCGGAGGTCAGGCAACCGATGACGGCCACAACACCCTCGTCGATGAGCTGCTGGGCGACGACGGGAGACTCAGCGGGCTCCCCCTTGTCATCCTTGAGGCTCAGTTCGATCTTGTAGGTGGTGTTGCCGACCTCGAACCCATCCAGCTCGCTCTGTGCGAGTTCGATGCCCTTCTGGGCTGCGAATCCGTAGTCAGCGAGACCGCCGGTCAGCGAGGTGTGAATACCGATCTTGATGGTTTCGGTCTTCGCCTCGCCGCCATCACTGCTCTCACTATCATCGGATGAACCGCAGCCGACGAGCGACGACATCGCCGCGAGCATTGCGACTGCGAGCAGCACAGCGAGGATCCTACGTATACGAGTACTCTGCATACGCTGTTCCGCCCCCTTTCATTGACGTTGATACGCGGACTTGAAGGTTGATTGTAGCAGTGTGCAAGCAGGGAAGTAACACCCTGCGTGCTCAATCGCGTGCAGAGCGAACGCGATTGCCGCGGTCCGCCAGTTTGCCTGCCCCGGTGCACGGGCGTATACCTAGGTATACACGAGCGGTCCCGCAAGGCGTCTCGGCGGTGTTGGTGATGGCGAACGGTCTCGTGAGCTACTCGAAGCGGCACCCGTTGTTGGTTGCCGCCATTGTAGTGTGCGCATGCGCAGTGACCTGGCTTGCGTTGTGGAGCGCCTACACGTGGGTCGCCTGGAACAGCCTGCTTGTCGAAGCCCGCAGCATGGACGATGCCCCAAGATCCGGCGTCGAGCAGCTCGCTGTCTGGTCCTTCGCCTTTCAGGACGCGACGTGCACCGTGAACGCGCGGGTGGACTGCGGTGATCTTCGGCGTGCGCGTGAGATAGACACGCAACGGGCCTTCGGCACCCCACTTCGGTTGCGAGCTGACTACCTCCCACGGTTCGTTCGGGAGCAGTCGGAGAGCCGCTTCATCGATGACCTAGCCGAAGATTTCAGGCGCATCCGCGAAGACATGACTCTGGACGATGACGAGTACCTCGAGCTCATGGCCTGCGCGATCCAGTCCATACCGTACGGTGAGCCCAAGGGCGACATACTCCTGCCGATCGAGGTCGTCGCAGATGGCAGAGGCGTTTGCAGCGAGAAGAGCGTCCTCCTCGCGGCGCTCCTCGTGCACGAGGGCTACGCCACGGCCGTATTCGCGTTGCCGATACAGCACCACGTAGCCGTCGGGGTGAAGAGCGACGGAGCGTGGTTCGCTCGCACGGAGTACGCGTTCATCGAAACCACGCGACCGGCGCTGGTGGGCGATGTGTCTTCGGAGAACCGTGCTATGGGGCCGGTGCATCGGCCGCCGATCGTGATGGTCGTGAGTGACGGTATCGAGTACTCATCCGGGGCAGAAGTGGAGTACGTCCTCTCGCGCGTGCGCGAGTCTCTGACACCGATTGAGTTCAACCGCCGTTCGTATCCGGCTCTCAAGACGCCCGGAACGTACTGGGCGCTTCAGGACGCCCAAGAGCAGGCGACGACCGAGCTGGCGGAGTTCGTTCTCGAGCACCCGCACGATCGAGAGCGAGTCTTCCGCACGGTAGTTGTCGTTGACGCGCTGGCTATCGGCTACTAGCCCGGCTTCACGCTTTCGCCGCCTCGCGAGGTATGCTTGTGAGGGAGTGCCATTCCTGACTGCGAAGGAACCCACATTGATGATTGTCGAACCCCGGAGTAGGCCATGAACAATCAGCCCGAACCCATGCGTCTTGGCGACGAACTGAGTCGTGAGCAGGCCCAGGCGATGCTGAAGTTCTACTGTCGAACGCTCAACAACCTTGGATATTCGCCGAAGGCGTTCTCGGACGTAGGAGCGAAGGTCGGCGCGAGCATCTACTCGGCCGGGAAGTTCGAAGTGATGAACCACGCCCGCTGGATGTGCGATCAGATCGAGGTCTTCGTTCGCCAGAACCGCATGGCGAAGGCGTACCGGTGGATAGGTATGGTCCAGGGGATCCTGTTCATGGGCGGCGTCTTCTCCATCGAGGAACTCAAGAAGCACAACTCCGTGGGTACCGGGTCGTAGCGGATTGTCCAACGAATCCAACGGAATTCGTCCGTTTTGGCGCATTTCGACTCGGGGCCGTGTCGACCCTTCACCGGACCTCTTTGCGCGCCACTACCAGCAGTGCTATCCTTCTGCTCTGCGTCACGCGGGTGTGGCGGAATGGCAGACGCGCATGGTTCAGGTCCATGTGGGGGCAACCCCGTGAAGGTTCAACTCCTTTCACCCGCACCACAGAACACGAAGGGCTCCCTCGCGGGAGCCCTTGTTCGTTGACGATGGGGTGAGTCGCTCCGCCTACTCCTCGGTGGCTGCGACTATCTCCACGAGCTCCAGCTCGAACGTGAGATCCTCACCCGCGAGCGGGTGGTTGAAGTCGAGCGTGACGTCCTCGTCGCCAACCTCGACCACCGTTGCGGCCATCTTGCGGCCATCCGGTGCCTGCAGCTCGATCATCCAGCCAACCTGGGGCTCGTCACCCTCGAACGCACCGAGCGGTACCTTCTCGACAGCCTCGTCGAAGCGCACGCCGTACGCTTCGCTAGCGGGAATCGTGACGGTCACCGAGTCGCCGACGGCCAACTCGGCGACCGCGGAGTCAAAGCCCGAGATGATCTGGCCGCCACCAAGTTCGAATTCGATGGGGTCTCTTCCGGCGCTGCTGTCGAACTCCGAACCGTCCGAAAGGGTGCCGCGATAGTTCACGCGGACGACGTCGCCGTTCTTCGGCTTCATGAAGTGCCTCCTAGGAGAGTGGGGTCATGAGGGTGTGAGTACCCCACTCTACAACATGCCAGCGGCCGAGCGGCTAGCCCTGCTGTTGCTGCTGGTAGCCGACCTGCTGCGTCGGTGCCTGCTGCTGGGCCTGCTGCGGCTGCTGCTGTGCTCCGCCCTTCTGGGCGAGAACGACGGCTGTGCCGTAGGCGAGGAGTTCGGCGGCGCCCTGAATCACAGCCGACGTCGTGAAGCGCATCCCGACGATGCCGTTGGCACCCATCTGCTGGGCGTGCAAGACCATGCGGTCGATGGCCTGCTCGCGTGATTCGGCCAGCATCTTCGTATACTCCGTGATCTCGCCACCGACGATGTTGCGCAGTCCTGCCATGAGGTCCTGGCCGGCGTGCTTCGCGCGGATCGTGTTGCCGCGGCACACGCCGAGCGTGCGTGTGATGTCATACTCCTCGAACCTATCCTGGGTCGTGATCAGCATCCTGCACGCTCCTTCACTGCTTGATGTTCTTCTCGTAGTAGGAGTCCTCTTTGTTGTTGATTCGGTCCACCAGGACCTTCACGAACAGCCCGAGAACGATCAGCCCGCCGATGCCGTACAGGCACAGCGGGGCAAGCCCGCAGATCAACTCGGTTTGCATGGCCCACCTCCACATGCATCTTACGTCGCGCTAGGCGACCCGCGCACGCTTCTTCCTGCGGAAGTCCAGCTTCATCGTGAGGATCCTGTCCGAGGAGAAGATCCGGGCTGCCACGTAGACGAGAGCAATGAGCCAAAGCAACTGGTAGCCAGCGCCGAGAAGAACCCGCGTCTGGTTGCCGAGGAAGAGGTTTGGCGCTGCTGTGAACGCGTTCGAGAAGGGAATCGCAAAGACGATGGCCCGCAGTAGCGGACTCGCGCTCTCTATGTCGATGAGCATCGAGAGGAAGTAGGGGATAAGAGTCAGGATTATGAGCGGCGTGAGCAGGGATTGGACCGCCTTCACACTGTCGGCGAACGCGCCGAGGATCACCGCCATCGCCAGGGCGATGAGGATCGCCAGGAAGAGCGCCACTCCGAGGAGGATCCAGTCGGTCGCGGCGAGCCGCAGTCCGAGCGCCGTGGAGACGTCCACGCCGCCACTGTCGAACATCTCGCCGCCGGTCAGCCCTTGGAAGTAGTAGCTGAGGCCCGCCATGTATGCGGCAGCTGAGGCAAGGGCGACGAGTCCGGCGGCCACCATCTTCGCCATGATGAGCGAGCCGCGGCCGATTGGCGACGCGAGAAGCGTCTCCAGGGTCTTGTTCTCTTTCTCGGACGCGATCGTCGTGGCGATCATCTGTGCCGCGAAGATGATGACGATGAACAAGATGACCGGGATGAAGAGCGTCTGTTGTTGGATGAGGCCGTAGACCGCGTCGAGCGGAACCGCCGCCTCGAGAGAGCCGACCGCCACATGCTCGGTGAAGGCCAAGGGGCGCTTCAGCGTCTCCGGGTCGCTTCCTGGGATTGCGTCGGCGATGACTTGGTCCGACACGGAACCGCCTACCGCGGACAGTACGCCCTTCAGCGTATCGGTCTGGCTGAGGGCGGTGAGCGAGAACGAACGCACTACCGCGTAGGTCTGAACGTCAGCGAGTTCGCCCGACTCAAGCTGCTGCTCGAATCCGACCGGTACGTACAGACCGATCGCGAGGTCCCGCTTCCTGAGTTCCTCCGTCACGGAGGCAGTATCGATCTCGCCGAGATCGACCACATGGAACCCCGCCTGATCGAGCGCGTCGGGGAGAGCCAGAGAGGTTGCAGAGCCATCCATGTCCACCAGGCCGATATCCTGGCGCCCCTGAGCCTTCTTCTCCTCGCCGCTGATGATACTGCCGAGCAGCGCGAACATGAGGATCGCGATCGCGAACGGGACGAGCATCTGCGGGGTCATGAGCTCCCGAAGCTCCTTGCGGAGCAAGACCATGAACCGCCTCATGACGCCACCTCCCTGAACACGTCCTCAAGAGTCACGGCGCCGTGCTTCTCCTTCAACTCGGCGGGCGTGCCTGCCTCTACGATCCGACCTTCGTGTATCAGCGCGACACGGTCGGAGAGGTATTCGATCTCTAGCATGTTGTGACTGGACAGCAGCACAGCGGCCCCGGCTGCAGCATATTGCTTGACGATGTCTCGCACCTCGAGCGCATTGAGCACGTCGAGGCCCGAGGTTGGCTCGTCGAGGATAGCGAGCTTCGGCTCTGTCATGAGCGTGCGTGCGAGCAGCAGCTTGCGGGTCATACCCTTCGAGTACGATCCCGACTTGTCATCGAGACGCTCGTCGAGCCCGGCTATCTCGCGTCCCCGCGCGAGTGCGGCGTCGCGCGTCTTGGCCTCGGAGTAGAAGAGGTCGGCGACGAAGCGGAGGTACTTCTCGCCCGACATGTTCTTGTAGGCACCTGCCTCCTCCGGCAGGTACGAGATGATCTCTCGCGCCCGGTCGGGCTCGCGCGCCACGTCTATGCCCGCGATGTGCACGACCCCCGCCGATGCCCGGAGAATTGTAGCCACGACGCGCAGCGTGGTCGTCTTGCCGGCGCCATTCGGGCCGATCAGCGCGAAGACCTCGCCGGAGCGCACGCGGAAGTCGATTCCCTGCACGGCTTCGAGCTGGCCGTACTTCTTGCGTAGCCCCACGACCTCAAGGACTTCCTCTGACATGAGGCACCCCCCCGTTGCGATGCAGTGCGAGTTTGATTCTATCCGAACGAACGCAGGAGTTGTTGCGTGCTACGATTCCTCCAGGAGGCATTGTGGACGGCTTCACTCCCATTAAGGGCAAGTGTACGTGGTGGCGCGAGGTGCCCAAGGACGAGGACACCTACGACATCAGGGTGAAGGCCGACGACAAGCGTGTCACGTGCACCTGCTTCGTCGAGGGCCGCTTCTGGGAATACACCACCGCAACCGTTCCCCCGCAGTGTCCGATGTGGCGGCAGTGCCGCTACTACATCAAGCACAGCTGACCGGCCTTGCATCCTGATTCGCCTATCGAAGACGGTCACGTCGCAGACTACTCGGCAATCGAAGCCTTTCGGGCCGAAGTCCTGGCGCACTACGCCGACGCGGGTCGGACGATGCCGTGGCGCGAGACGTGCGATCCCTGGCGGATCCTGGTCTCCGAGGTGATGCTCCAGCAGACGCAGGTCGCGCGCGTGATACCTGCCTACGAGCGCTTTCTCGCGGCCTTTCCGACGCCCGACGCGCTTGCGGCTGCCCCGCTCGAGGATGTGCTGAGGCTCTGGCAGGGGCTCGGATACAACCGGCGAGCCGTCGCGCTCAAGCGGGCGGCTGGCAGTATCGCCGAAGAACACGGCGGAAGCGTTCCGGACTCGCTCGAGGCCCTGCGCGCTCTTCCCGGCGTGGGCCCGACGACCGCAGCCGGAGTCATGGCGTTCGCCTTCGGAGTGCCAGGGGTCTACATCGAGACGAACGTCCGCGCCGCGTTCATCCACCGCTTCGTCGGCGACCTGGACGATGTGAGCGACCGGGAGATCCTGCCGTACTACGAGGCTGCCCTCGACCGCGCAGATCCGCGTACCTGGATACACGCGCTCATGGACTACGGCGCGCACATCAAGAAGACGGTCCCAAACCCGTCCCGCCGCAGTCGTCACTACGCGCGACAGTCGGCGTTCGAGGGTTCGCGGCGCCAGAAGCGTGCGCGTCTGCTGCGTGCGGTGCTGGCCCGCGGCGCGGCAGTTGCCGAAGACGCTGCCTTCGATCTGGACGTTCCGGTCCCGGAGGCCGCTGAGCTGCTTGCCCTGCTTGCCGAAGAGGGCTTTCTCGCCGAAGACGGCGGTGTCTTCCGGGTCGCCGATTCGTAACCTGACGACCCCTCATCTGCCGCGTGATTTCTGCCGATTATTCCCATAGGGACCACGACGAACCCGCCGGCAATACAGTTGGTCCTCAGCGTCGATTCTTCGATAGCTTGCGGGCGCTGGAAACATTCAGCAAGCCTCGACGGAGGTCCCGCCGGTGCCCCCCGGCGGGCTTCTCCGTTTCTATGGCTCGAGGAGTTCCCCGGCCTCGCGCACGAGCGTTGACGCCACCTCGTCGAATGGGAGGTTGCGGGCGACGGCAATGCGTCCGATGTCGTCGGCCTCTGGTCGAGCGGTCTGCCCGTCAGGTGCGTGCGCGACCTTGAAGCGCACGGGTCCGAACGTCGTTTCGAGAGTGACCACCTCACGGGGGAGAGTGATGCGCTCGCACGTCCGCATGCGTATGCCAAGAGTACCCGTCTGGCGCAGCATCTCTTCGGCAAGGCGCGGGGCTTCCCCGGGGGTGGACAGGAGGCGCAGAACCCAGCCCGGGCGCCCCTTCTTCATGACGATCGGCTCGTTCCATACGTCGAGAGCCCCCGCTGCGAGAAGTCGTTCCGACGCTGTCGCGAGGTGTTCAGGCGTGATGTGATCGAGGTTGGTCGCCATCTCGACAACGTCGTCGGCGAGGCCTTCGCGCAGCTCCGCCGCATCACCCAGCAGGAGCGTCGTGACGTTCGGGCGCTGTGTCTCCCGCGATCCAGCGCCGCGTCCAATCGCTCGCAGTGTCATGTCTGGAGGTGGGCCGAAGGCGTCGACCGTGGCCGCAAG
>JAENZW010000283.1 GCA_016841065.1 Actinomycetota bacterium | reverse complement strand
CGATACGCCACCGTTGCCCCCACGGCGAACAGCGCGGTTCCGACGACGACGTACGAGGCGCGCCCCGTGGCAACGTACACGATCACCAGGAACATGCCGAAGAACAGGAGGCTCGACCCGAGATCCTTCTCCATGACCAGCACGACCAGCGAGACTGCCCACATGAAGATCAGCGGGCCGGGCTGGCGGGCTGGAGGAAGCCACACGCCGAGGAACCGCCTGGTGGAAACGGAGAGCACCTCGCGCTTCTCGGCAAGGTAGGCGGCGAGGAACAAGACGATGAGAACCTTCGCGATTTCGGCTGGCTGGAACGACATGCTGCCGAAGCGCAGCCAGAGTTTGGCGCCGTTGACCTCGACGCCGATGAACGCCGGGAGCAGCAGGAGCACCATGCCCAGAAGCAACACGGTGTACTTGTAGCGGGCGATGTTCTCGAGCGAGCGCACGAGCGCGAGCGTCGCGATTAGGGCGCCTACGGAGAGCAGGATCCACATGAGCTGGCTTGCCGCCAGGTCGCGATCGAGGCGTGTGATGAACGCCAGGCCGATACCGGAGAGCAAAGCGGTCAGCGGCAGAAGGACCGGGTCGGCGTCGGGAGCGAGGACTCGGACCGCGAAGTGCGCGGCGACGAACGCGCCGACGAGCCCGGCGGCTACCGCGAGGTCGCGCAGCTCGAGTGCGGATGTTGCGGAGGCGTGGACGAGCGCGAAGACCAGAAGGACCACGGGCGCGGTCGCCAGCAGCAGGAGGAGCTCTGTCGTTCTTCGGCTACGCATGTTCAGGGGTCACCAGCTGCGATCAGGGTGAAACGGGGGCGGCATCAGGTGTGGATGTCGAGATTCGCGAGCGGTACTGGTCGAGAAGCGCCCGCCCCGCGGCAACGCTTTCGACTTGGATGCCGCTTGACTGCGCGAGGCGCGCGGATGTGACCGGGTCGAGGGCGCGCACGGGGATAGAGGTCTCCTCTTCGAGCCAACGCAGCTCGAAGCCGGCCAGGGTACCGGGAATCCCCCGGTAGAGTACGACGACATCGTTCTGGGCGATGACGTAGGCGCGGGAGTTCGCATACTCGCGGACGCCGTAGGCCGCAGCGAAGACCAGAGCGATTGCAGCGAAGATCCAGACGAGCGCAGAGATCCAGCCGCGACTCGGGCGTCGACCCGGCTGCTCGTCGCCTTCGATCTCGATCACCACCACCGAGATGTTGTCCTGCCCGCCTGCGGCGTTCGCCGCATCGACGAATGCGTGCACCGTGGACTCAGGGTCCCGGTAGGAGCGCAGCACGTCCTCGATCTGCTTGTCGGTGAGCATACTCGTGAGTCCATCGGAGCACAGCAGGAGCCGGTCCCCGGGATCGACGTCGACCTCGAAAGTATCGGCGTACATGTTCGGATCGGATCCGAGAGCGCGGGTGATCACGCTTCGGTTCGGGTGGGAGCGGGCGTCTTCTTCGGTGATGCTGCCCTGGCGTATGAGATCGGCGACCACCGAATGGTCTTCGGTGATGCGCTCCAGTCCCTCCGAGTGGTAGACGTACGCGCGGCTGTCGCCGACGTGGGCGACGGCGATGCGCGTGCCCTCAACGATGGCGGCGGTGAGCGGCGTTCCCATGCCGGAGCGGCCGAGACCC
>JAENZW010000045.1 GCA_016841065.1 Actinomycetota bacterium | reverse complement strand
ATCGGATACCCCGCGTACGCCTTGAGCACCCCTGCCGCGCCATAGTTGTTGTTCGGCCAGTAGAGCTCGACGCTACGTGAGGTCTTCGGCGAAAGCAGAGCGGGAAGATTCTCCTGCTCCTCCCACACCTGCTCGTATGTGACCTGCGGACCGCCTTCGCTCACGCGTCACCCCTGCCCCGGCGCCCGTCGGGGCGCCACTCGTTCGGTACCTCTACTTGCCCATCATGTCTTCGAGCCACTCGCGCAGCACGGGGCCGTACTCCGTATTCTCCAGCGTGAGCGCGATGTTCGCCTCGAGCCACGAGGTGACATTGCCGGTGTCGTACCCTTCGCAGTCCATGACTACGGCGTGGACCTCTTCGGTCTTGAGCACCTCGCGCAGCGCGTCGGTCAGCTGGATCTCCCCGCCGCGACCGGGCTCGATCTTCGGCAGAAGGTCCATGACCGTTGGCGTCAGAAGATACCTGCCGAAGATCGCGTAGTTGCTCGGCGCTTCGTTCGCGGGCGGCTTCTCGACGAGGTCCGAAAGCTCCCACACACCCGGCTCGATCTCGCGCCCGCCGATCACGCCGTAGCGGCTCACGAACTCCTGCGGGACCTCCTGCACGGCGATGACCGAGCCACCGTACTTCTCGTGGACAGCCGTGAGCTTGGGGAGGCAGTCGTTCTTCGGCACGAGCACGTCGCCGAGCATGACGTAGAACGGCTCTCCGCCGGTGAAGGGCGCTCCGCACAACACCGCGTGGCCCAGGCCCTTCGGCCGCTTCTGCCGCACGTAGAACACGTCGGCGATGTCGGATATCTGGCGGACTTCGCGCAGCTTCTGCGTGTTGCCGGAGCGCTCGAGCAGATCCTCGAGCTCGACCGAGCGGTCGAAGTGGTCCTCGATAGCGCGCTTGCCTCGGCCTGTGACGATGAGGATGTCGTCGGCGCCCGCCGCGACGGCCTCCTCGACGACGTACTGGATGACCGGCTTGTCGACGACTGGCAGCATCTCTTTGGGCTGCGACTTCGTTACCGGCAGGAACCGCGTGCCGAGGCCTGCGGCGGGGATGATGGCTTTCATTCGGCTGTCTCTCCTTGCATCTCATCGAGAATGCGGGCGATCTGCTCGCGCAGAATCGGAATGTCGCGAACTACGACCTCCCAGATTACATCAAGATCGACGTCTACGTAGTCATGAACGATTCGGTTCCGAATCCCGGCAAGGGCGAGCCATCTGACTTCCGGATGAGCTTCCTTGATCGTCTGTGGCACGTGTCGCGAGACCTCCCCGATGACTTGTATCATGTGGAAGCACCAGACCTGGAGCATCTCGTCGTGTTCGAGGTGCCGCCTGTCGGCTGGCTTGCGTTCGAGGATCTTGTCCGCCGCCTCGAGCATGTCGAAGAGTCGAAGCCTGGGCTCGCGGGGCGCGGTCACAAAGGCACCGCTTCCGACATCACACGGTCGCGAATCAGCGCCTTGACGCTCCGTGCGAGCACGACATCGACCTTGACTCCGAGCAACGATTCCATCCAGAGGTTGAACTCGCTCAGGTCGAACAGTGAAGCATGGGGCTTTGCATCCACGAGCAGATCGACGTCGCTGTCCTCGCCTGCATCGCCGCGCGCGACCGAGCCGAAGACGCGCACGTTCTCGAGACGGCACTGCGCGGCCTTCTGGACTATCTGCTCGCGGTGTTCTCGCAGAAGGTCCCACGTCCGCTCCGCGGGACTGCGGCCGGCGTCTGGCGCGGCAACCGTCACCGCTCCCGTGCCGTACGCCGCTGGCTCCTCGGCAGCGAGCAGACCAGTGGTCGCTGGCTGCAGCCGGGCAGCGATCAGCGCCTCCACCGCCTCCTCGGGCACGCGCGTCACGCGCTCGGAAAGGCGCACGTGCGGGAGCCGGCCTTCGGCAATCCACGCGTAGATTGTGCGCGGCCAAACCGCCAGGCGTTCGGCCACCTGCTTCGGTGTCAGCAGTATGCTCATACGACAAGCCTACTGCGCTTATTGCGCTTGTTGCAACTCTTGCGCTTGTTGTTTCTCTTCGAACACCCTACTTCAGCGCGTTGTCGATCGCCGTCACGACCGACGGCTTCACGCTCAGCTCCCCGCCGAAGACGTAGCAGTCCACGATCTCGGGCTGGTGCGCCACGAGCCAGTTCTTGGTCGCCGGCGTCAGAGTCGAGCCGTCGGTTATGAGCAGCACGCCGCCCTCTCGGCCGACGAAGGCTCCTCCGGTAAGTGCGTCCGGCAGCTTCGCCGCGATCCCGACGGCCTGGCGGGTCAACAGACCCTCAGCGACTGCGTTGTCCGCGATCTTGATGGCGGTGTCGTAGCGAGTCTGCCCATACCAGCGGTCCGCTCCGAGCGCCGCGAGCACGGCGTTCGAGACCGTGTTCGGCCCACCGCCGACGATGCGTGTGCTCGGCGCGCCCAGATCCGCGATCGCCGCAGTGGTCGCGGGCGGGACCTTGTCAACGCTCACGAGCAGGATCGGCGTACCGGTGTGCGCCGAGATCGGCGAGAGCGCGAGGGCGTCGAAGAACTTGGTGGAGTCAGCGCCGTTGGCGAACAGCACCGCGTCCGGCATGTCCTTGTCCGGGTCGGCGTCGGCGACCTGCTTCATGCGCTTCGCTATCGCGCGTGCAAGGTCGTAGCGACCGCCGGTTGCGAGAAGCCGATCGGCCACCGCTATATTCGATGCACCCACGTACGCCTTGATGTCGTTGATGCGCGCGTTGGGCACGGATGACGTGCCGCCCACGACCCGCAGGTTGATGGGCCCGTTCTCCGCCACGATCTGGGCGATGGCCGTCTTCACTTCGGCAGGCGTGCTTGCCGAAGGCACGAGCAGCATCGGTGCGTCGTACGCCCAGCACAGCCCGCTCGCTGCAAGCGGGTCGGCTGCCGCACGATCATCGCCGCACGCGATGACGACATCCGTCACGCCCTCCCAGCCGGGGAACGCTTCGGCCATGATCTTGATCGCGGTCGAGTAGCGCGTGCGGTTCGAAAGCCTGTCCGGCCGCGGCGGTACGTACTCGTGCGCTCCCATGTCCGGCAGTGCCGAGCCGTTGCGATCGCCGTCCACAGGCCGCGCCGTGCCGAGGAAGTCCGTCGGTGCCGTGGCACCCGCTGTCCCGGTGTCGATGCACGGCGAGGCGCCGCCGATGCGGAAGTCGTGCGAACCGGGCCTGGTGTCGAGCCAGCCCGGATCGTCATGCATCACGCCGGTGCCGGAGATGGCGTCGTCGAACACGCAGCTGTACGCGATGTGGTCTACCTCGACGACGTCGGCGGCCGCCTCCTCGTTCCACAGAATCGAGTTGTCGATGTTGAGCTCGGCGTCGGTGTTCGCCCGGATGACGCTCGCTCCATCACAGTCGACAACCGTGTCGTGGCGCATCGCGAGATACGAGTCGGAGAGATACCAGCCGCTGCCCTGAGGGGCGCTGCAACCGCCGATGACATCGTTCTCGGACTCGATCGAACAGTACTGGGCCCAACCGAACCCGCCATTGAGTCCCGAGCTGTTGCCGCCGCAGTCGTTACGCGAGAAGTCGACTGTCGCTCCGTACATCCAGACCGCGCCACCGCTGCTTGCCGCCTGGTTCGTCTCGAATGTGTTGCGCGCGATCGTGTGCGTCTGGCCACCGGAGTGGCTCAAGTAGAACGCGCCTCCGGAATTGGCTGTAGCCTCGTTGCCTACGAACGTGTTCCCGGTGATCGTTGCGGTCGTGTCGACGGTGATCAACATGAGCGCCGCGCCGCTTTCGGCCTCATTCTCGGCGAACACGTTGTCCTCGATCACGATGCCGGAGTCCCCGACCTGCATGTCCGCATAGAGCCCGGCACCGTTGAGGTAGGTGTTGCGCAGGAACTGGTTGCCTCTGACGACCGGAACGTACGAACCCGATCCGAACTGCGAGAACCTCAGCGCGCACGCGTCCGCGTTGTCGCGGAAGATGTTGTCCTCGACGAGCGGCCAGCCCGGACTCGCCGAGTTCCCCATCGAGAAGAGCACGGCCCAGCCGCCGCCCGCGTTCGTGAACGTCAGACCGGAGACCGTGTCGCCGGTGCCGGGGCTGTTGACGATGAGGATCGATTCGGAGCCGTTGCCCTCGAGGATCGTCACGTCGGCGCCGTCGCTGCTCATGATCGACTCGCCGGACGGGAGAAGCGGGAAAGCCTCCCCTTTCGCTTCACTGTACGTCCCGGGCTTGACCATGACGGTGTCCGCGCTACCGGCCTGCGTCAGCGCGTACGTGATCGTCGCGAACGGTTCCGCCTCAGTGCCCGGATTGGCGTTGTCGCCGTCGTCATCGACCCAGTAGGTGATCGGGTCGATCGTAGCACTCAACGGAGCCGCCCCTAAGGGCACCATCGCCACGGTCAGCACCATCAGAACCAGTAGCGCGGATGCGCGCCGCGACCACGGACGCGCGCGGTGAGAACGCACCATCTTCGATACCCCCTCGATTCCGGCGAGTCGACGCAAACCGCGACTCGTGCCACCCAATCATGACTCGATACCCGTGGGGATGGAAGGCCAACCGCGCAACGGGAACCTCGGCCCGCTCTTCGGCATGCATTCCTACTTGAGCGCGTTCGCAATCGCCGTCACGACCGCCGGCTTCACGCTCAGCTCCCCGCCGAAGACGTAGCAGTCATAGACCTCGTTCTTGTGCGCGACGAGCCAGTCCTTCGTCGTGCCGGTCAACGTGTCGCCCTTCGTGAGCAGCAGCACGCCGCCCTGCCTGCCGACCACAGAGCCACCCGTGAGCGCATCCGGAAGCTTCGCGGCGATACCGACAGTCTGGCGCGAGAGCCAGCCGCCCTGAACGGCCTTGTCGGCAATGACCTTCGCAGTGTCGTACCTGCTCTGACCGTACCACCGCTCAATGTCGTAGTCGGCGTCGAGCTCGTCGTAGACCGCCTTGCTCACCGTGAGCGGGCCGCCGCCAACATGGATGTCTGTCGTGCCGAGATCCTGCAGAGCGCGCGCGGTGTCCGGGGGCACCTTTGAGAAGCTGACAAGCAGAACCGGAGTGCCGTTGCGTACGGCTATTGGCGAGAGCGCGAGCGCATCGAAAAACTTCGTCGGGTCGGCCCCGTTGGCTACGAGCGCGTGCTCGTGCACCGTCTTGCCCATGGACGGCGCCTTCGTGCGCATCTCATCGGCGATCTTGCGTGCCAGGTAGTAGCGGCCGCCGGTTGCGGCCACTCTCGTCCACGTTACGAGGTCGGATGCGTGGTAGTAGCCCTCGACATACGTCTTGATCTCGGTGAGCCGAGCCTCCGGGACGGACACCAGCCCGCCCACCACGCGGAGCACGACGGGTCCGTTCGCGCCAACGATATCCCGTACGGCCACCTTGACCTCGTTCGGTGTGGCCTTCGAGTTCGTGAGCAGCAGGGGAGCGTCGTAGAGCCAACAAAGACCCGACGCCGCAAGCGGATCCGCAGCAGCGCGGTCCTCGCCAGATGCGATGATCACGTCAGTGACCCCTGCCCAGCCGGGGAAGCCTTGCTCGGCAATCTCCACCGCAGTCGAGTAGCGCGTGCGGTCAGAGAGTCGCTGGGTGCTCGGCGGGACGTACTCGAAGTAGCCCATGTCGTAGCCCGCTCCGCCCACACCGTCGCCGTCCACAGGACGTGCCGTGCCGAAGAAGTCGACCGGGGCCGAGTGCGTGCCGTCGCCCGTGTCGATGCACGGGGAGTCGCCCGCGAGACGAGCATCGTGAGCAGCGGGGTTCACGAACTTGGGGTCATCGTGAATCACCCCCGTTCCGCTCAGGCTGTCATCGAAGACACAGCTGTATTCAAGCCTGTCCGCGTTGACGACATCCGCCGGAGAGCCCGGATTCCACAGGATGGAGTTGTCGACGTTGAGCGTGTCCGTCACAAGTGCGTCGACGGCCGCGACGAGACCCGTATTGTTGAAGATCGTCTCGTTGCGCAGGTACAGACCGGCCGTCTCGACGTACCACGCGGCTCCCGCGTTCCCCGACGTGTGACCCCTTATCACGTTGTTCTCGGACTCGACGATTGAGTGATTCGCGTAGCCGAAGCCACCGTAGTCTCCGGCCTCATTGTCACTCGCGTCGTTGTCGAAGACCTCGTAGTTGCCACCCCAGAGACAGAGAGCGCCGCCGTCGGTGGCTGCTTCGTTCTCTGAGAACACGTTGCCGACGATCTTGTGGAATTGACCGCCGGTGGGACTCATGTAGATCGCGCCACCGTAGCCGGCGAGCGCTGCATTCCCGGAGAACGTGTTGCCCATGACGGTCTGGGTGTTGTCGATGCTCGTGAGGTAGAGCGCGCCCCCGTAGTCCGCCTCGTTGTCCGCAAACAGGTTGTCCTCGATCGTGGCACGCATGCGACTGTCGACGAGTATCGCGCCGCCATCGCTGTCAGCGGTGTTGCCCCGGAACTCGTTGTTGCGAATCAGCGGGAAGCCAGTGCCACCCGGGGCAGGCGCGAACAGTAGCGCGCCCCCGTCGGAAGCATGGTTGCCGACGAATACGTTGTCCTCGACGAGCGGCGTATCCGGGTCACCGACCGCTTTGGCGTTGTGAATGATGCGGATCGCGCCACCGGGGATGGCCCTGCTACCTCCCGTGAATGTGAATCCGGCTATGCGATCGCCGTCCAGATTCCAGGAACACTCCATGATGCCGTTGACCCCGTCGCCCTGGATGATCGTCACGGCCGCACCGCCGGTGCTGATCAGCTCCGTGCCGTAGGCCATGAGCGGGAATGTCTCGCCGTTCGTCGTGTCGTAGGTCCCGGGCTTGACCATCACGGTGTCTGGATCGCCGGCAACATCGAACGCGTGCTTGATCGTCTTGAACGGTAGCGCCTCCGTGCCGGGGTTGCCGTCGCTGCCGTCGTCGTCCACCCAGTAGGTGTACGGACCAGTCGCTGCAACGGCCGACGGCGCCGCCATGGGCGTCATGGCGACCGTCAGGACCAGCAGAGTCATCAGCGACAGAGCGCGAGAGAGCGCCCCCTTGCGAGTGCGCGTGCCAGCAGACATCGAAGACCCCCTCCGTTCGAGCTGAAGTCCGCTGACCTCAGCCGTACCCCAAGTTCAACAGCGTGCCGGATGGCGTCTCGCGCCTAGTCCAGCGCGTTTCCTATCGCCGTCACCACGGACGGCTTCACGCTCAGTTCCCCGCCGAAGACGTAGCACCCCAGTACCTGCGCCTTGTACTTGAGCAGCCAGGCGTTGGTAGCCGCCGTGAGTGTGCCGCCATCCGTGAGGAGCAGTACCCCACCCTTGCGTCCGACGAACGACCCGCCCGTGAGAGCGTCCGGCAACTTGGCGGCGACTCCGACGGTCTGGCGGTTCAGCCAGCCCACGCTCACCGCGCCGTTCGCGATGGCGATCGCCGTGTCGTATCTCGACCGCCCCGACCAGCGGGTGGCTCCCAGGGCGATGCGTACCGACTCCGACACCGTGTTCTTGCCACCGCCGACGATCCGCGTGGGCGGGTTGCCAAGATCCGCGATTGCAACCGTAGTCGCGGGAGGAACGCTGTCGGCCTTCACCAGCAGGATGGGCGCGCCTTGAGCGGCAGCGATCGGTGACAGCGCCAGCGCGTCGAAGAACTTCGACTGGTCAGCTCCGTTGGCAAACAGAACGATGTCGGGAAGCGTCTTGTCCGGATCGGTCGCCGCCACGATCTTCATGCGATTCGCGATTGCGCGCGCTAGATCGTAGCGCCCGCCCGTTGCCAACAGCCTGTCGCTGGTGACACTTGCCGCACCCGCATACGCCTTGATCTCGTTGATGCGAGCATCCGGAACGGAAACCGGCCCGCCCACGACTCGCAGCGTGACGGGGCCGTTTGCGTCAACAATCTGCTTGACGGCGACCTTGACCTCGGAAGGCGTGCTCTTCGAGCCCACGAGCAGCATCGGCGCATCGTATGCCCAGCACAGTCCCGAAGCCGCAAGCGGATCGGCGGCCGCGCGATCGTCCCCGCACGCGATGATGACGTTCGTCACGTCTGTCCACGCAGGGAAGGATTCTTCGGCTATGGCCACCGCAGTCGAATACCGCGTGCGATCGGAAAGTCGGTCGGGCGAGGGAGGCACGAACTCGTGGAAGCCCATGTCGGGGGCGGCTCCGCCGGTGCCATCACCGTCCACCGGCCTTGCCGTGCCGAAGAAGTCGCTGGTCTCCGCAGTAGCCGCATTGGCAGAGTCGATGCAGGGTGAACCTGCGCCAAGGCGCCCGTCGACGGCCAGCGGGTTCGCAAACTCGGGGTCGTCGTGCATCACTCCCGTTCCTGTGGCAGCGGGATCGTAGACGCAGGAGTAGGACAGTGCGTCCGCGGCCATCACGTCGACCGGGCACAGCGGATTCCAGAGAATCGAGTTCTCAATCTCCAGTACCGCCGCCCCGGATGCATACACAGCTGTCGTGGAACCGGTGTTGTTCCTCAATGTGTCGTTGTTCATGAAGAGAGCGCCATCGGACACATCCCACGCCGCCACAGAACCGCCCGTGTTTCCCACGAGCACGTTGTTCGAAGCGTTGATGGTGCAATCTTGAGACCTTGCGAAACCGCCGAATCCGGTTGCGTCGTTGCCATAGGCTTCATTGTCGTACAGGTCGATAGTCGCCCCGAAGAGCCACAGCGCACCACCTTCGCTTGCGGCTGAGTTGCCTTCGAATGTGTTGCGGGCGATCGTGTGGGCTTGATCGCCGGAACACCCGAGATACACAGCCCCGGCTTTGCCGGAGGTCGCCTCGTTGCTCCGGAACACGTTGTCGGTGATCGTTACCGTGGAATCCTGGCTGGTGATCGTGAGTGCGCCCGCCATGCGGGCTGTGTTCTCCGCAAACAGATTGTCGGTGACGGTGGCAGCGATGTATCCGTTCATTCGAATCGCCCCACCGGCATTCCCGGCGTTGTTACCGCGGAACTCATTTCCGCGCACGAGCGGCCGGAAGTCACCCGGGCCCGACGTGAACAGGGTGAGTGCCCCGCCGTCGAAACTGACCGAGTCGTTGCCGACGAACACGTTGTCCTCGATCGCCGGAGAATCAGGACCCGTGGCCCAGTTGAGGTAGATCGTAATAGCTGCTCCGCTGCCCATCCCACCGGCGAACGTGAAGCCCGAAATGACGTCGCCTTCCGTGAAGTTCTGCGAGCCGAGCAGACGGTTGACCCCATCGCCCTGGATCGTCGTCACTTCTGCCCCACCAGTGCTCTTGAGGGTCTCACCGCCACCCGCAAGCGGGAACGTCTCGCCGTTCGCTGTGTCGTAGATTCCAGGCTTCACCATGATGGTGTCCGAGAAGCCGGCAACATCGAATGCGTGTGTGATCGTCTTGAACGGCAGCGCCTCCGTTCCGGGATTGGCGTCGCTACCGTCGTCGTCTACCCAGTACGTGAGGATGACAGCGGTTGCCGACGGCGCCGCCATGGGCGTCATGGCGACCGTCAGGACCAGCAGGGTCATCAGCGAAAGCGCGCGAGAGAGAGCGCCCTTGCGAGTGCGCGATACGAATGACATGGAGAACCCCCTCCACTCAGGCGATGGCGCGATGTCCCCCGGCAGCGCGCCACCGCGACGCACCTTCAGGAGACTAAGCCGATACCCCGGGCGGGTTGACGCGCAAACCTTGAACCATCGGAGCAGGGCTTGAGGCGCCTGTCTTGGGGAGCTACCCCAGCCCGATCGGCGGCGTGATACCGCCGGCCAGCGCCTGGACGACGCGCTCGGAAGCCTCGAGGTCCCAGTACTCGGGGCGCTCCCAGTCACGCGTCGATGACAGCGCGTGCGCCAGACCCCGGAGGATGTCGCTGCGAACCGCCTGCACGAGCCGGTTCGCGCCGACCTCGAGGGTGATTCCCCGCTCGGTGTTTCGGCGCACGGTCACGCACGGCGTCCCGAGCATGCAGGACTCCTCCTGGATACCGCCGGAGTCCGTGACGATCGCGGCAGCGTCGCCCTGGAGCGCCAGCATGTCCAGGTAGCCGACAGGGTCGACCACGTGGATGTTGGGAGTTGAATCACCCACGCCATGCGCGGCGAGTAGCGGACGCGTCCTCGGGTGCACCGGCAGGAGCACCGGCAGCGGTGCCTCCGCGAACGCGGAAGCTATGTGCGCGAGACGCTCCGGATGGTCGGTGTTCTCCGGCCGGTGGATCGTGGCGAGGATGTATTCGCCCTGGACCATGCCGAAGCCGCCGCATGCATCGCGCTTCGCCGCCTCCTGCGCGTGGCGCAACACGGATTCGGCCATGATGTTGCCGACGAAATGGATGCGCTCTCCGGCGACATTCTCGGCAAGCAGGTTGTCGCCGGCCTCCAGCGTGGGAGTGAGGTGCATCGCCGAGAGCTGGTCCGCAACGAGGCGGTTGACCTCTTCGGGCATCGACATGTCGAAGCTGCGAAGCCCCGCTTCCAGGTGCACGACCGGGATGTGGAGCTTGGAGGCGGCGAGGGCGCCGGCGAGCGTCGAGTTCACGTCGCCGACGACGATGACCGCGTCGGGCTTCTCGGCAACGAACAGCTCCTCGAGCGCCATCATGGCCTTGCCGGTCTGAACCGCGTGAGTGCCCGACCCGACGTTGAGGAACCACGTAGGCTCCGGAATCTTGAGATCCGAGAAGAAGACGTCGCTCATGAGCGCGTCGTAGTGTTGTCCGGTGTGCGCGAGATGCGCATCGTGCCCGGCTTCGCGCAGGGCGGGAACGAGCGGGCCGACCTTGATGAAGTTCGGGCGCGCCCCGACGATGACGATCAGTCGCATGCGAACTCCCTACAGGGTTGTCATCGCGGCCGCTGCGGCTGCGATGTACGTGTCGATATCGGCATCCGTATGCGCGAGAGAGACGAACGTCGCCTCGAACTGAGAGGGGGCGATCGTGAAACCCGCCTCCAGCACGCTGCGGAAGTAGCGACCGTATCGGTCGGTGTCGCTCGTGGCGGCCGTCGGCCAGTCGTAGACCTCGGGCGCATCCGTGAAGAACATGCAGGCGATCGAGCCGACGCGCGTGAAGAACGCGGGAATGCCGGCACCCGCGGCAGCGGCCTTCAGGCCATCCGCGAGGCGAGCGCCTTTGCGGTCGAGCTCCGCATAGACGCCGGGCTGCTTGAGCGCCTCCAGTGTCGCCAGTCCGGCCACCATCGCAACCGGATTGCCCGAGAGTGTGCCGGCCTGATACACGGGGCCGATTGGCGCCAGATGCTCCATGATCTCGCGCTTCCCGCCGAAGGCGCCCACCGGGAACCCGCCACCGATGATCTTGCCCATCGTGGTCAGATCCGGAGTCACACCGTAGAGCTCCTGCGCGCCACCGAGCGCCACCCGGAAGCCGCTGATGACCTCGTCGAAGATGAGCACAACGCCGTGTTCGTCGCACAGCGCGCGCAAGCCGGCGAGGAAGCCTTCGCGCGGGAGTACGACGCCCATGTTGCCGGCGATCGGTTCGAGAATGATGGCTGCAACCTGGTCCGCATTCGCCTCGAGCGCCTCGCGTACGGCGTCGAGGTCGTTGTACGGCAACACGATCGTGTCCGCCGCAGCGCCCTTGGTGACGCCTGGCGTCGATGGGATACCGAGCGTTAGCAGCCCGCTGCCAGCCGCAACCAGCAGCGCGTCGCTATGGCCGTGGTAGTTGCCGTCGAACTTGATGAACTTGTCGCGACCCGTGTAGCCGCGGGCGAGGCGGATGGCGCTCATGGTGGCCTCGGTGCCACTGGAGACGAACCGCACCATCTCCACACTGGGCACGGCGTCGATGACCGCTTGCGCCATCTCGGCCTCGATGAGCGTCGGCGCGCCGTACGACGTACCGCGGTCGAGCTGCTCGCGTACTCTGTCGAGCACGCCCTCCGGGGCATGCCCGAGAATCATCGGGCCCCAGGACGCTACGAAGTCAACGTACTCGTTCCCATCCACATCCCAAACGTGGCTGCCCTTCGCGCGGTCGTAGAAGACCGGGTCGCAGCCGACGCTCTTGAACGCACGCACCGGCGAGTTCACGCCACCGGGAATCAGCCGACACGCGCCTACGAAGGCTGCCGAAGAAGAGGTGTGTTCCATGGTGAAAGGCTCCCTGGATCGGGGTGTCACGACTCGTAGCATTATGCCACGAGGCACGCGGACACAGGGAGGGAGCCGCAGGGCTGTTGCCCGACCGTCAGCCGTCGAAACGCTTGATTGCCCAGGGCATCTGCTCCGGCGACAGGAATTCGCCATCTGGGCGAACGGCTCTCGCGGCGTCGATGTCCGCGGGCGTGCCGCCAACGAAGAGCACCGGCACGTTGCTGGTGACCGACGCGACCGAAAGCGCGCACGCCAGGTCGCATCCGGCATCCGGATCGAATGAGAGGGAGATGACGACGGCGCGCGGGTTGCACTCGCCGACGCGCGAGCAAGCAGCGGCGGGGTCGCGCGTCTCGGTTTCGACCAGCCACCCGCGATCTCGCAGCGGACGCGCCAGTCGCTCCGCATCCGACGCGTCGCCGGAAACGATGAAGACGACGGAACTCATCGGTGTTGTCGCTCCTCCACAACGGGACTGTCGTGCGATCCACCCATCGCACCCCAGCACCATATTATTCCACTCCGGCCTCCCATTTCCCTGCCCGGGGGTCACGAAAGTTGCGAATCGAGGGTTCCCGATGACGGACCGCCGCGAGCCGCGTGACCGACGCGGGCGAGACTTCTACAATCGAGCGAACAACTCCTCGAACTGCCGTCTCGAGGCCGCCTGAACTTCGGGTAGACCGTCCGCGATCGCGCTCCGGTGGGTGCCCCGGTCTTCGAGCATCCGCTCGATTACGCCGAGGAACGCCTCTGCGTCGTGGTCCGCATAGTCGAAGACGTAGTCCTCGAGTCCGAACTGCCTCATGACCTCGAGGTACTTGTGACTCCAGCCGAGTACCGCGACCGGCACTCCTTCGGCAAGGGCACCGACCATCGCGTGGAAGCGCGACACCGCCACACACGAGCACCCGCGTACCACCCCGCGTATGCGCGCGGCGTTCATGTCCCCTCGCACCGCACGCACGTCATCAGCTTCGGAGGCGGCGAGCGCGTCGACCACGGCGGCGATCACGGGCAGATCGTTGTTGCGCAGCTTGTCCGGCTGCTCGGCGCGCCTCGCGTTCGGGAACAGGAGCACGGCTCTGCCC
>JAENZW010000282.1 GCA_016841065.1 Actinomycetota bacterium | reverse complement strand
CGACAACCACATCGCCAGCACCGCCAGGCCGGCAAGTGCGCCCTCGGTGATGGCAGTAACCGCGAGCAGAGTCCGGCGGCTCACGTTGGGCTACCCCGCCGTCTTCGCGAGTTCCATCCCCCAAGCCCTCGCGCGCTCGATCTCACCATCGCGCAGCGGGCCATACCGATCGGTGACGATAAAGCGCTCGCCTTTGCCGATCGGCTCGTATCCCGCGTGGCCCGCCCGCTTGTTGATGCCCTTGGTGCAGCCGCCGGGCGACCACCAGATACGCGTCTCGAACGATGCGCTGCGGCCGGTTCCTTTCGGCAGGGAATCGAGCCAGGAGCGCATGGACGGGTGCGACATGTCGGGCCTCGCAGGCGCCTTCGGCTCGCCCTTCTCGATGCTGCTGCGGATGGTGTCGGTGGGAAGGCTGAAGCCGAGGACGGGAGCTCCGGCGACGATCAGGTCCACGCCCTCAAGCGCATCCGGAGTCGCTTCGGCGGTCGATAGCGCCGGTGTGCCCTCGCCGATGCCTTCGGCGATGGCGCGGGCGATAGCTGCGGTGTTGCCCCACAGGGACTCGTAGACGACGACGGCTTTCATGGCTCCCCCTTCGTATAACGACGGCGCCGACAGAACCTACAGCGCGAAACCGCCGTGCTTCTTGAAGTGCTCCACGAGCCCGCCGTCGGCAAGTAGCTGCGCCATGACCGGCGGCAGCGGCGGGAACGGGATCTCGGTTCCCTTCGTCACGTTGCGTACGACGCCACTCTCGAGGTCAACGATCAGCTCGTCGCCATCGTCGATGAGGTCAGTGTCGCACTCGACGACCGGCAGGCCGGTGTTGATCGCGTTGCGGTAGAAGATGCGCGCGAAGCCCTTCGCGAGAACGGCTTTGGTGTTGGAGTGGATGAGCACCAAGGGTGCCTGCTCCCGGCTCGAACCCATGCCGAAGTTCTTCCCCGCGACCAGGAAGCCGCCGTCGGGCTTCACCTTGTCGTAGTAGTTGGGGTCCAGTTCCTCCATGGCGTGTACCGCCATGGCTTCCATGTCGGCGGACTTGAACTTGTACTTGCCGCTGATGATGTAGTCGGTGTTGATGTCGTCACCGTACTTGAAGGCCTTCGCCCTAAGTTCCATGCTCGCTTCCTGCCCTTCTCGGCCTAGCCGAAGTACTTCCGCGGGTCGGTGATCTTGCCTTCTATCACCGACGCGGCCACCGTGGCCGGACTGCCGAGGTAGATGAACGCGTTGCTGTTGCCCATGCGGCCCTTGAAGTTGCGGTTGGCCGTGGAGATGACGTTCTCGCCATCGGAGGGCACGCCGTTGTGGGTGCCCACACAGGGACCACAACCCGGGGTCACGAGCGCCGCACCGGCTTCCACGAGCGTCTGGATGTAGCCGGCCTCGATCGCGTCGAGCAGGATCTGCCGCGACGCGGGTGCGACGATGAAGCGCACGTCAGGATGGACCTTTCGGCCGGCGAGGATGCCCGCTGCGATCGCGAAGTCCTCGAGGCGACCGTTGGTGCAGGTCCCGAGAACCCCTTCGGCGATCGGCGTGCCCTCGACCTCCTCGATCGGCGACACGTTGTCGACCGCGTGTGGCCTGGCGATCTGCGGACCGATCGTGCCCGCGTCGTAGGTGAT
>JAENZW010000281.1 GCA_016841065.1 Actinomycetota bacterium | reverse complement strand
GACATCGCGCTTGCAGCGCCCATCCCCGAGGGCGACGGGCTGGCCACCGTCCGCTGGTGGCGCGGGCTCCGTCCGATGCACGCGAGGTCCGTGCGCAAGCCGGGCAAGACTCTTCGGCTATACGTCGTGCCGGTGGACCTGGTCCGCGCGGCGAGACGGCGCCTGGGGCTGCTGCCCTCGAGCGGATCGCCGAAGCGATGACAGTCGACGTCTGCGTTATCATCCCGACCTACAACACGCGCGAGCACGTGACGCGGTGCATAGAGTCGGTGCTCGGGCAGACCATCGGGCTCGACCGCATGGAGCTCATCGTCGTCGATGACGCGTCCAGCGACGGGACCGCAGATGAAGCGCTGCGGCTCGCCGCGACGTGGCCGGGGATGCGCGTGCTGGTGCTTCCGGAGAACTCGGGTTCGGGCGGTGCTCCCCGGAACCGCGCGCTCGACATCGCATCCGGCCGCTACCTCTTCTTCCTGGACTCCGACGACTACCTCGCGCCCGAGGCTCTCGAACGCCTCGTGGCGATGGCCGACGAGAACCACACAGACATCGTCCTGCCGAAGATGGTGGGCGTCGGCGGCAGGGGACTCCCGCAGTCGATGTTCTCGCACACGCAGCGGCGGACCGATCTCTTCAACTCGCGGGTGAACTGGACGTTGGGTCCCCAGAAGCTGTACCGCAAGGAGTTGATCGACAGGCACCATCTGCGATTCCCCGAGAACATGAAGTTCGCGTCGGACCAGCCTTTCGTGACCGAGGCGTACCTCGCCGCCTCGGGTATCTCGGTGGCGGCCGACTACGACTACCTGTACGTCACCCTGCGCCAGGACGGAACGAACACGGTCACCATGGCTACGGTCGAGAGGCGCCTCGCGGCACTCACGATCATGTTCGACCTGATCACGGATCGGCTTCCGCCCGGTGCGGAGCGAGACTTCCTGCTCAGACGCCAGTTCAACGTCGACCTGATGACCACTCTTCGAGTGTGGGCCGAATCAATCAGCGCCGAAAACGACGCGCTGATCGCAGCCACCGCCGAACTGTGTCGCCCACACTACAACCAGGCGATCGCCTCACTGCTGCCGCCCCTGAATCGGGTATGCGTGGCGTTGATGCTCGAGGGCGATCTCGCTGCGCTGGCCGAGGTGCTCGCGGCCGACGCCTCCGGGGATGCGCCCCCGTTGGTCGTCGACGACGGACGCGTTTTCGAGTTGTGGCCGTTCTTCCGGGATGCCGAAAAGGCCCTCCCCGACTACTGCTACGACGTGACCGACCGCGTGAAGGTGCGCCGCCACCTGTCGGCGGTGTCTTGGGCCGGCGATGTGCTCTCCCTTGCCGGCCACGCGTCGCTCGAGCGCATCGACGGCGCAGGCGTGGACACGAGCGTCGTCGTGCGGCTCCGCGGCACCGAGACCGAGTACGTGGCTGCCACGACCCGCTCCGTCGATCACGGCGACGCGGGTTTCTCGGCACGCCTCGACGTGTCCACGCTCGCCGACGGCGCGCCGCTGCCGACGGGGCTGTGGGACGTGCTTGTCCGCCTGTCGGCTGGCGGCGTCGAGTGGGAGGCGCGGCTGGGGGCCGAGCGCGAACAGAGCGTCGATACGACGCCGCGCCCCCGGATCGTGGCGGCCG
>JAENZW010000044.1 GCA_016841065.1 Actinomycetota bacterium | reverse complement strand
AACACCAGCATCATCGAGCGCGCCCTCCACCTCTTCAGCGATGTCTCTCGGTAGCGGAGGAAGGGCAACGACAGCCGACGCTAGCGCGACCCTTGTGAGAGCCACGAGCGTCTGCGGATGCACGCCGCCCGGCTCACCCCCGCGCTCACCGGAGAACAATCGAAGCACGGCTACCGGTACGCCGCCCAGAGCAGCGACGGCATTGATCGCCGTCCCCTGCGGCACTCCCGCATGCCCGAACGGGGTGGTCGTGCCGGGAATGCCCGGGCCGGGAGCGACTATCGCCACGTCGGCTCCCGCCACATGACGGGCGGCCAGCAGCCCCGAGTACAGGTTCAACGCCTCGAACTCTCCCCCGACCGCCTGACCGCATGTCACCGTGGCGTCGATCACGCCGGCGGCGCGAGCGGCACGCACCGCATCCGAGACCGCGAGGTTGAGGGCACCCTCGTCGCTCATCACGAACGCGACTCGCAGGTTGCCGGCGAAGGCTTTGGCGGCCACGGCGACTGAGAAGACCTGACCGGGTAGCCCGCAGCAAGCGACAGGCATCCCGGCAAGATTCGCGGAGTCACGCATGACTGTGCCGTACGGACCGTCGCGCTCCTCGACGCACGCCACGTCAACCTGCATCGGTGTGTGGCGGAGTTTGAGAGTGCGGCCGCCCCCGTGGCTGTCGAACGCAACCCCCTCGCCCAATCCCGCCCTCGCCACAACGATCGCCTGGACGCCCGATCCCGCCTCAAGGCTCGATCCAGTCGCGTTCACCAGGACGCGGTCGGCGACACCACACGCACCACACAGACCCGGGAGGGCTATCGCCGGACCGACACTGCGGTCGTCGAGAGCAACCTCGAGCAGCTGTATGTCGCCCGAGGCATGCTCAATCGACGTGACGATGCCCCAGACCAGGCGCACGCTATTCCTCCACGAGTCGCACTGCGGCCGCCATCACCAGCCGAGTGAGCGCCTCCATGTCATCGAGCCGAATCGATTCAGACGTGCTGTGAACGTCGCGCATCCCGGACGAGAGCGCCAGCGTTGGCACGCCGAGCGCAGAGATGATGTTCGCATCGCTGCCGCCGCCGGTCTCGAACGTCTTGGGCTCGAGTCCTGCGTCGCGACATGCCAGCGTGACGAGGCTCAAGATCGCATCGTCTTCGGCGAAGCGGTACCCGTCGTACTCCTTGGTCCAGGCGATTTGCACGGCTCCGCCGCCCTCGATGGCCGCAGTCCGCATGGCCGCATCCATCCGTCCGCGGATCTCTTCGACCCTCGCGAGATCCAGCGAGCGGCACTCCCCTGTCAGCTCCACGTTCGCCGGCACGACGTTGGTCGCGCCGCCGCCGCCGATACTGCCGATATTCGCCGTGCTTTCCGGATCAAGGCGGCCGAGCTCCATCCGGGCAATAGCGTTTGCAGCCATTTCAATCGCCGAGTGTCCCAACTCCGGGTACACACCGGCATGCGCTGCAGTCCCCAGGAATGTTGCTGCAAACGTGTAGTGAGTGGGGGCCGCAACGACGATGCCCCCCGGATCACCATCGGCGTCAAGGACCAGGCACAGGTCGCCGTGAACGTCATGAGCGTCAAGCGCCTTCGCTCCCTTGAGGCCGATCTCCTCGCTCACCGTGATTACCAGACGAATGGCCGGACGCGCCACGCCGCTCTCGATCAGTCTTCGGCTCGCCTCAACGATCGCCGCTATCCCCGCCTTGTCATCTGCGCCCAGAACGGTCTCCCCCGCCGACGTCACGACACCCTCCTTCACGACAGGTTCGACGCCCTCACACGGCTGCACGCAGTCCATGTGGGCCGAAAGCACGAGCGTCGCCGAAGAACCGTCCCCTTCGATCACGGCGATCAGGTTCCCCGTATCCGCGCCCGTCAGGGCACGGGAATCGTCGAATCTGACCGCGAAGCCTGCATCTTCGAGAATCCCCGTCAGATAGGCTGCGACGCGCGCCTCAGAACCGGACGGGCTATCGATCCTCGCCAGTGCAAGGAAGGTGTCTGTCAGCCGGTCCGTCATCGTGTGCTATCCCACACGGCTGCGCTTGTTGGCCACAGCTGCACCGATGAAGTCCCGGAAGAGTGGCGCGGGACGGGTTGGCCGGCTCTTGAACTCGGGGTGGCCCTGATTGCCGACGAACCATGGATGGTCCGGCAGCTCGACCATCTCGACAAGCCGCCCGTCAGGAGACAGACCCGAAATCACGAGTCCGACCTTCTCGAGCGCCTCCCTGTACGCGTTGTTGACTTCGTAACGATGACGATGTCGCTCGTAGATGAGCTCCTCACCGTACGCAGCGAAGCCCTTCGTGCCGGGCTTGACCTTACACGGGTATGTCCCGAGTCGCATGGTGCCGCCCATGTCCGACACGTCGTGCTGGTCGGGCATCAGATCGATGACGGGGTGCTCGGTAACCGGGTCGAACTCGGAGGAGTTGGCTCCGGCGAGACCCGCCACGTTGCGTGCGAACTCGGCGACCGCCACCTGCATGCCCAGGCAGATGCCGAAGTACGGCACCTTGTTCTCTCTTGCGTAGCGAGCTGCCCGTATCTTGCCCTCGATACCACGAATCCCGAAGCCCCCCGGCACCAGGATGCCGTCCATCTCGGACAGGATCTCGTCGACTTCCTCTGGCGTGAGCGATTCGGCGTCTACCCACTGCACGTTCACGTTGTGGTCGTGGAAGATGCCTGCGTGGCTGAGGGACTCGTTCACGGACAGGTAGGCGTCGGGCAACTGCACGTACTTGCCGACGAGCGCGATCTCGACCGTGTCGGAAAGCGACGCGCTGTGCGTGACGAACGCTTCCCAGTCAGTCATGTCCGGCTCGCCGCACTCGAGCGACATCCGCTCGATGACCATCTCATCCAGATGTTGCTCGCTCAGCCGAAGAGGTACCTCGTAGATGGAACGTGCGTCTACGGCCTCGACGACGGCGTGCGGCTCTACGTCGCAGAATAGCCCGATCTTGCGTCGAATCGACTCGTCGATTGGACGATCGGCCCTGCAGACGATGAAGTCGGGAAGGATACCGATGCTGCGCAGCTCCTGTACCGAGTGCTGCGTCGGCTTCGTCTTCAACTCCTGGGACGCTGCAATGAACGGCACGAGCGTCACGTGGATGTAGCACACGTTCTCCCGACCGAGATCCTTGCGAAGCTGCCGGATCGATTCGAGGAAGGGCAGCGACTCGATGTCGCCGACCGTACCGCCGACCTCGGTGATGACGACATCGGGAGTCCCGTCTTCGGCAATGCGCCTGATTCGATCCTTGATCTCGTTCGTGACGTGCGGGATGACCTGCACGGTACCACCGAGAAAGTCGCCATGGCGCTCGCGGGAGATGATCGCCGAGTAGATCTTGCCAGCGGTCACGTTGCAGTCCCGTGTGAGCGATTCGTCGATGAAGCGTTCGTAGTGGCCGAGGTCCAGGTCGGTTTCGGCGCCGTCGTCAGTGACGAAAACCTCCCCATGCTGGAAGGGACTCATCGTGCCGGGATCGACGTTCAGGTAGGGATCGAGCTTCTGGATCCGCACCTTCAACCCTCGGGCCTTGAGCAGGCGACCCAGCGACGCGGCCGTGATTCCCTTGCCCAGCGAGCTGACGACGCCTCCGGTCACGAAGATATGTTTTGCCATGTGTCCCCTTGAGCCTCCTGTCGCGATCCACTTGTTGTCCATCATACCCGCGACGCATCCGCATTCTGCATCGCAGTAACACAACCTCACCGCATGCCGACAAACGCCGACACCGGCGCCTGCGCACTCGAGGGGGACTTGCCGGGACGATTTCGCCGGCTGGGCGTGATGCGCCCAGCCGCAATTATAGCGGATGGACCGGGCCATCCAAACGCCGCCGATGACACGACAGTGACGAGGAGGTCTCGAGCGCGCGACGTTCGCCGTCCAGGACGCGTGGCAACACCTGCTCGGCTACAATAGCGCGGGACGGCAGAAGTGCATGTCATCGCTGGCAGGGACACAGACAGGGAGGCCCGCCGTAGCGCGTCCGACCATCGCCCGCTCCACCGCAGTGATGTCCGCGTCGACAGCCCTGTCGCGCGTGACCGGTTTCGTGCGCACCTGGGCCATCGCATTCGCACTCGGCCGAACGCTCATCGCGTCCTCGTACGCCGTCGCCAACAACATCCCCAACATGATCTTCGAACTCGTCGCCGGCGGCATCGTGTCGTCACTGTTCATCCCGATATTCCTCGAACGGTGGGAACGAGATTCACGCGAGGACGCCTGGGAGTTCGCGAGCACCATCTTCAACCTCGTCACACTCGCGCTCAGCGTCGTTGCGATCGTCGGCACCATCTGGGCAGAACCCTTTGTCAGGACCCAGACATTCCGCATAAGTGCCGAAGAGGCCTCGCTGGCGACCTACTTCTTCCGCTTCTTCGCCGTTCAAGTCGTGTTCTACGGAGCCGGCGCCGTCATCAATGCGCTGCTCAACTCCCAGCGCCGCTATTTCTGGCCGGCGGTCGCCCCCGTCTTCAACAACCTCGTCGTCATCGTCACGCTACTCGGCTTCTACGTGCCGTTCCGCGATTCGGCCCCCGAGGTCGCGAAGGCAGGGCTCGCCATAGGAACGTCGCTGGGCGTCCTCGCGATGGTGATAATCCCCCTACCCGCTCTCCTTCGCATGAAGCCGCAGTACTCGTTCCGCATCAACCTCCGTCACCCGGCCCTACGCGTGATGGGCAGGATGGCCGTCCCCACCGTGTTGTACGTGATCACCAACCTGGTCGCGGTGTCCTTCCGCAACGCGTACGCACTGCAGGTGTCGCTCGAAGGACCCGCCACCCTGATGTATGCGTGGATGTTCTACCAGCTGCCCTACGGAGTCCTCGGCGTGGCGCTCGCAACCGCGGTCTTCACCGAGCTATCAGACCAGGCCGGAAAGGAGGACTGGTCCGCGTTCAAGACGACGTTCCTGCGCGGGTTCCGGGCCACCGGCCTTCTGATCATTCCGATGGCCGCAATGCTCGTAGCTCTCGCCGAACCCCTGACCAACCTCTACCAGGCAGGACAATTCACTGCCGAAGACGTCCCCGCCGTAGTGGCGATTCTCCGATGGTGGGGTGTCGCGCTCTTCTTCTACGCGGCGTCCATGTTCGTCCTGAAGACCTTCTACTCCCTCAAGGACACGCGAACACCGATGATCGTGAACGCCTTCCTGACCGTGATACAGGTGGCTCTCTACGCAAGCCTCACGGTCGGCGCGGCTGGCTGGACAGGACTGGGCCTCATAGGCATACCGATCACCGACATCGTGTTCTACGCGCTGATACTCGCAGCTCTCCTCATGATCCTTCGCCGAAGAGTCGGACAAATCGGGGGGCGCGAGATCCTGGCTTCGTTGCTCCGAGTGATTGCCGCCGCGCTGGTCGGTGGGGGCGTGGCGTACGGTCTACGCGTCGCGACCGGTCCACTGCGTGAGCTCCCGGCAGGATTCCTGGCGCAGTTGGCGATCTGCGGAATCCTCGGCCTCGTCGTCACGTACGGGGTTGCCGCCGCTCTCGGCGTTCACGAGGTAGCCGAGGGCTACCGCGCGCTGCGCACCATGCCGGCCCGCCTCAGGGGTCGCTAGGGTCTTCCACAAGTCGCGCTCAACTCGATGCTTCGGCGGTCGCGAGCAGCTCCTCCGCGTGCGCAAGGCTGGTCGCCGATTCACCGCCGGACAACATTCTCGCAATCTCGGCAACCCGATCGTCGCCTTCGACCACGCGGACGAGGGTGCTCGTCGAACCGTCGCATACGAGCTTCTCCACGACGAGATGGCTATCGGCCAGTGCGGCCACCTGGGCGAGATGTGTGACGACCAGTACCTGATGCGAACGCGCCAGCTCGGCAAGCCGTCGGCCGACGGCCGTTGCCGTTGCGCCACCGATTCCAGCGTCCACTTCATCGAAAACGAGCACGGGCACCTGATCGGCCTCGCCCAACACTCCCTTCATCGCGAGCATCACTCTCGAGACCTCGCCGCCGGAGGCAATCTTCGCCAGCGGGCGGAACGGTTGGTCTTCAGCCGGGGCGAAGAGGAACTCCAGCCGGTGGGGGCCGTCCTGCGTCCATCCCTCGAAATCGAGCTCCTCGAGCGACACGTCGAAACGGGCGCCCGGCATCGCGAGCTCGGCCACAGCGCCTTCGAGCTCATGCACGAACAGGCACACGGCCTCGTGACGCAAGGTGGACAGACGGGCGGCCTTGGCCTGGAGATCGGATTGCGCCTCCTCGAGTCGCGCGCGGAAGCCCGACAGTCCCCCTTCGCTGTCCTCGAGTGAACTCAGTGTGTTCTCCGCCTCTTCCCGCGTCCTGATCACGTCGGACAACTGCGGGCCGTACTTCTTCTTGAGGCCTGCGAGGGTCGAGAGCCGTGCCTCCGCAGCGTCGAGGGCCCGGGGATCGTGCTCGATCCCCTCTCCGTACTGCCGCAGCTCCAGCCCCACTTCGTCAATCTGGGCCGCAGCATCCGATAGCCGGGCGACGAGTTCGTCCAGTGCGGGGTCCAGTCCCTTGACTCTCTCCAGAGCGCTGAGTGCCAGCGCGAGGGCATCCGATGCACCCGAATCACCTCGCGTGACCGCGAAAGCCTCCGACGCGGCTTCGGAAAGCTTCTCGGAATGTCGCAACGCGGGCATTCTTCGGTCCAGTTCCGCGTCTTCACCATCAGTCGGCGCGGCCGAAGCGATCTCATTCGCCACGAATCTCAGGTAGTCCACCCGCGATTCAGCTTCTAGTCGCCGTGTCTCAGCCTCTCGCAATGAGTCACGCGCTTGGCGGAATCCGTGCAACGCCTCGCGGTATGCAGCGAGTGCCGTCGCAGCTGGTTCTCCGATGTACCGATCGAGGTATCCGCAGTGATTGGACGGAGAGAGGAGCGCTTGATGCTCGTGCTGTCCGTGAAGATCGAAGAGGGGTCCCAGAGTCTCCGAGAGCTGGCCAACGGTCGCCATCTCACCGTCGAGGTGACACCTGGAACGCCCATCCGCCGAGACGCGCCGTTTGGCGACGAACTCGCTAGCTCCAACCCTGATGCGCCCCTCGACAAGGGTCTCTTCGGCACCGGCTCGCACGAGGGTGGAATCGGCTCGTTCTCCGATGAGCAGCTTCAGGGCACCGACCAACGCGGTCTTCCCGGCGCCTGTCTCACCAGTGAGCACAGTCATGCCCGGCCCGAATTCCAGCCAGACCTCCTCGATGAGCGCGAGATCGCGCACGTGGAGCTCTTCGAGCAAGTTGTCAGCCTCCGAAGAACTCGTCGCGGACCACTTCGTAGAAGTCGCGTCCGTCAAGCTTCACAAGCAGGACATCCGTGTCCGAATGACGAACCGTGATGGACTCGACACTGCGGCGGCACGGAGTCAGATGTCCGTCGACCGATACGCACGCGTCGGCACGTGAGGGGTTGGGAAGCGACACGACAACTTCGTCGCGGGCCCCGACGACGATGGGACGGGAGTTCAGCGTGTGAGGGGCCACCGGAACGACAACCGCACAGTTGACGTCCGGTGACACCACGGGACCACCGGCTGACAGCGCATACGCCGTCGAACCCGTGGCCGTGGCGACGATCACTCCGTCGCAGGCGCTGCTCAGAAGCTCAATGCCGTTGACCGCGAGAGAGATATCTATCACGCGCCCGGATCCGCCTCGTGCGACGTATACCTCGTTGAGGGCGCGGTACCGGCCGACCTCTCTGCCCTGCATCACGACGGCTGCCTCGAGCGTCGCCCGACGCTCGATCCTTCCCTCCCCTGCAAGAGCTGCTGTGACGGAGTCGTAGACCGAGTCCGGTGAAGCACCGGTCATGAAGCCCCGACGCCCGTAGTTCAGCCCGAGAATGGGAGCGACAGTGTCCCCGAGGAGGTGGACGGCCTTCAGAATCGTGCCGTCGCCGCCAACGGACACCACCAGACCAGGCTCGCCTATCTCCGACGCCGGCACTCCGATGTCTGGGTTCTCGCAGCCCGCCGCATCCTCGTCGGCAAGCACCGCATCGAAGCCCTGGGCAACGAGCCACGTCGCTATCTCGCACGTCGCCGCAACCGCACGGCGATTGAACAGATTCGGTACTAGCAGTACGCGCACGTCACTCCCCTAGTTCCTGATGAGCGGCCTCTACGACTTCCTCCGGCGTGAGAACGGTCTCGGCTCCACCTCGACTGGCCCACATCCAGAACTCAATGTTACCTTCCGGCCCCTTGATGGGCGACCACGCGAGCGCCCTCACACGAAGCCCTCGCTCGTGCACACCGCGAACGATAGATTCGAGCACTTCGCGATGCACCGACCGATCCTTGACAACACCCTTCTTTCCCACACGGCCCTTACCGGCCTCGAACTGTGGCTTAACCAGCGCGACCAGGTCCCCGTCTTCGGCGAGCAGGGCGAGCACGTGCGGCAGGACCGTAGCCAGCCCGATGAACGAGACGTCGACCGTCGCAATGTCGAACGGCGCGCCAATCGACTCAGGGTCGGCGGAGCGAATATTCGTCCTCTCGAACACATCCACGCGATCGTCGCTGCGCAGGCTCCACGCAAGCTGGCCGTATCCGACGTCGAGAGCGGCCACGCTCGCGGCGCCGCGCTGAAGAAGGCAGTCGGTGAAGCCGCCTGTGGAGGCGCCGACATCCACAGCGCGCGCACCCGTGACATCCATGCCGAAGACATCGAGCGCGTGCGCTAGCTTCACGCCCCCTCGCGATACGAAGCGAGGTGCCACTCGGACTTCTATGGCAGCTGCGGGATTGATCTGGGTCCCCGCCTTGAGGAGAAGCTCCCCCTCCACGCGTACGTCGCCAGCGAGTATCGCCGCCCGCGCCTGTTCGCGTGAGGGAAAGAGCCCGCGCTCAGCGAGGATGACGTCGGCCCGGCGTCGCTCCATGCGATGGCTCCTCGATTGTCTGAGGGGAATCCGACTTCTCCAAGCCCAGCAGTCTGCCGAGAACAGCTCCTTTTGCCGTCGCAGCGTCAAGCCCCACGTCCGAGAGAAGCCTGCTCATCGCGCCGTGGGTGACGAAGCAGTCGGGTACCGCAAGGCGCAGCACGGGAATCGTAGCGTCGAGATCCGCGAGTCCCTCGAGAACGCCGGACCCCATGCCACCCAGGCCCGTGTTCTCCTCGATCGTCACCAGAAGTCGATGGTTCGACGCCGCCCAGGAGACAGTCTCCAGATCGATCGGCTTGACCCAGCGCATGTTGACAACGCTCGCAGCGACGTCCTCGTCGGCCAGGAGGTCAGCGGCGCCTTCTGCGACACCCACCATTCGGCCGACCGCGAGGAAGACGACGTCGGAGCCCCTGCGTCTGATTTCGGCGTGCCCCGCCTCGAGTACGATCGGCTCCTCGGGAAGCTCGACGCCTACGCCGCGTCCCCGCGGATAGCGAATCGCGACCGGCCCGTCCGCGGCAAGCGCCGTGTGAAGCATGTTGGCGAGTTCGGCCTCGTCGGCCGGCGCCATGACCATCAGATTCGGGATGGAGCGCAAGTAGGTGAGATCGAAGACCCCATGGTGCGTCGGCCCATCCTCGCCGACCAAACCAGCGCGATCGAGACAGAAGACGACGTGCAAGTTCTGCAAAGCAACATCCATGATCAGCTGATCGTATGCCCGCTGCATGAACGTGGAGTAGATGGCGACCACCGGCACGCGCCCGCCAAGCGCCAGCCCGGCAGCGAAGCCGACAGCGTGCTGCTCAGCGATTCCAACGTCGAAGAACCGTTTCGGAAACCGCTCGGCGAACCGATCCAGTCCCGTACCCGACGGCATGGCTGCCGTGATAGCGACAATGCGCTCGTCGCGCTCCGCCTCGGCGATGAGCGAGGTGCTGAATGCTTCGGTGTATGACATCGGGCCACTGCTGCTGTTCGTCTTCCCGGTGTCCACCGAGAATGGACTCACGCCGTGGAATGCATCCGGATTCTCCTCGGCGTGGCTGTAGCCGGCGCCCTTGCGGGTGACCGCATGGACTATCACAGGGCCATCGATCTTGATTGCGCGAGCGACTGCGGATTGCACGGCCCGCACGTCGTGTCCATCGATGGGGCCGACGTACTTGAGTCCGAGCTCCTCGAAGAGCATGCCAGGGACCAGCAGCTGCTTGACCGACTCCTTCGCTGCCTCCCCCGCAGCGACCATCGCGGCGCCGAGCTTCGTCTTTCCAAGGGCGGTCTCGACGTCATCGCGCAAGCGATTGTAGCGCGGGTCGAGACGGACTCTGGCCAGGTAGCTCGCCAGGGCGCCGACGTTCTGGGCAATCGACATCTCGTTGTCGTTGAGGATGATGACGAGAGGCGTCCCCTGGTGTCCGATGTGGTTGAGAGCCTCGAAAGCCATGCCTCCGGTCATGGACCCGTCGCCTATGACGGCGACGATGTTCTCATGTCCACCGCGAGCCTCTCTGGCTTCGGCTAGACCAAGCGCCACAGACAACGAGTTCGATGCGTGTCCGGTGTCGAAGGTGTCGTACGGGCTCTCCGACCGTTTGGGAAAACCGCACACCCCACCATACTGCCGGAGTGTGTCGAACCCATCCTGGCGGCCTGTGATGAGTTTGTGGACGTATGACTGATGGCCCACATCCCAGATGATCTTGTCCGTCGGGCAGTCGAGCGCCCGGTGCAAGCCGAGCGTGAGCTCCACGACGCCCAGGTTCGGCGCGAGATGTCCGCCCGTCTTGGAGACGGTGTTGACGAGAAGATCCCGTATCTCGGACGAGAGTTCGGCAAGCTGGCGATCGTCGAGTTCACGAAGGTCGGCAGGCGAGGATATGTGGTCAAGAATCCGCTCGCTGCTCAAGTACGGTTCATCTCCGTCGGTCGCGGGTCCCTCCGTGGCTCGTAGACCAGCATAGGCTGGACCACGGGGAGCGACAACGCCCCGTCCCGGTGCGTATCCGGAACGTTACGCCGTGTCGGGGGTCTCAGTCGCCACGTTCGACTCCGACGACGGAGAATCCTCCTCGGCGGTCTCAGTGCCCTGCTCAGATTCGGCCATCGACTCGCGAGACTGCCCGGACTCGTGCGACTCTACTGTCTCTCCGTCATCTGCGAGTTCCTCGTGGACGGCGTCTTCGGCGGATTCGGCCTCGTCAGACACGACCGAACGCCATTCGGTATGGTCGGAGAGCTCGGTGCAGATGTTCGCCAGACGCACACCCTCCTCGAGAAGGTCGAGGCTCTTCTCCAGCGAGACGTCCTTCTTGCGCACCTGGGTCACGATTTCTTCCAGGCGCGTTCGCGCCTGTGTGAACGTGTGCGTCTCGTCAGCCACTCTCGTGATCCACCTCGCCCTCGGCCTCGTCGCAGAGGTCTTCGGCGAGCCTGCCGAGAACCCCGTTCACGAACTTCGACGAATCCTCACCGCCGAACACCTTCGCCAACTCGACAGCCTCGTTGATCGTCACCGAGTGGGGAATGTCGTCCACGTAGAGTATCTCATACGCCGCCATCCGCAGAATGCTGCGGTCGACGAGCGGCATGCGTGAAACAGCCCAGTGTTCGGAGATGTCCTGGAGCTTGAGGTCTATGTCGCCCTCGTGCTCCTCGACGCCCTCCACAAGCACCAGACAGAACTCCCCAGGATCTCCGTCCTCGCGGTTGTACGACGCGGATTCGATGATCCTCGGCATGCTTTCGCCGGTGATCTCCCGTTGGTAGAGCATCTGCAGCGCCTGACGGCGCGCTCGCGTACGTTCCAGCATGGCGGGCTGTGCGCGTCCCTTCGCTCTAGGACTCGAACACGATACCGTCGATGAAGACATCGACTTTCGCAACGCCAACACCCAACTGGCTCTTGATGGCATCAACTACGGCTGCTTGAATCGCCTCGCCTACTTCGCGAAGATGCATCCCGTACGCGATATCGACATGCAGTGACACCGACACACTCTCACCGTCGGTCTTCACGTTGACACATCGCATGCTCTGCTTGTTCACTGCCTTGTGCGCTAGCTGCGCGAGACCTTGTGCGCCACACACAGCCGCCACTCCCTCGACGTCCCGCGCGGCCAGCGTGACTATCGTCTCGAGCACGCCGGGAGCGATGCTCACGCCGTCGACCTTGAGTTCTTCGGACATACTAGACCACCTCTCGCGACGCGTGCGCTATCGCATCACGACATGTATCGTTCAACAAAGTCAGTATAGACTTCCCCGGACTGGAACGCGGGGATCTCGATGGCCGCCTGATGAAACGGGATCGTCGTGGGAATCCCGACGATGATGAACTCATCCAGGGCGCGCCTTGCCCGGGCGATAGCCTCGCTCCGGGTCTCCCCCCACACAATGAGCTTCGCGATGAGGGAGTCGTAGTGCGGCGGAACGTGATAGCCGGAATAGACGTGACTATCCACGCGAACGCCGAACCCACCGGGAGCGCTGAACAGGCGGACTTCGCCCGGATGCGGTCTGAAGTTGTGTTCGGGGTCTTCGGCATTGATGCGAAACTCAATGGCATGCCCGCGCATGATGATTGAAGACTGGTCTGAGTGCTTCATCGGTTCGCTGGCAGCGATTCGGATCTGTTCCTTGATGATGTCCACACCTGTGATCTGCTCCGTCACCGGATGCTCGACCTGGACTCGCGTGTTCATCTCCATGAAGTAGAAACTGCCGTCCAGGTCGAGGAGGAACTCGACGGTGCCAGCATTGACGTAGTCGACAGCCCTCACTGCCTTGAGGGCGGCGTCCCCCATAGCCTGGCGAATCTCCGGGGTGACGGCCGGTGACGGTGCCTCCTCGATGAGCTTCTGGTGGCGCCTCTGGACCGAGCAATCGCGTTCATAGAGGTGCACTGCGCTCCCGTGCGTGTCCGCCAGAACCTGCATCTCCACGTGGCGTGGACGCAAGAGGTACTTCTCGATGTATACAGTGTCGTTTCCGAAGGCCGCGGCAGCCTCTGTCTTCGCGGCCGTGAAGTTGCGGTCTAGCTCAGAGCGATCCTGCGCAACGCGCATACCCTTGCCCCCGCCGCCTGCCGAAGCCTTGATGACGACCGGATAGCCTACCGTTTCGGCGAACTTCGCCGCCTCCTCAGCGGTCTCGACCGGGCCGTCGCTGCCGGGCACGCAAGGGACCCCCGCCGCAAGCATCGTCTGACGCGCTACGGCCTTGTCCCCCATCCGATCGATGGCGTCCGGCGATGGGCCGACGAATACCAGCCCCGAATCGGCGACGGCCCGC
>JAENZW010000043.1 GCA_016841065.1 Actinomycetota bacterium | reverse complement strand
CGACTCATCGGCAAGACGAACGACTGCAAAGCGCATCTCGACTGCCGGGGTATCGTGCAGTCGGCGGAGTCAACTCAGTGGGCGATTCCCGACCTTGCCAGCGAAGGTGCGCCGGGCGCGGAGCTCTCGCACGAGGCTGCCATCTCCCCCATCGCGGCGGAGGAGATCTACTACCTCATGTCGCGCGGTCTGCCGAAGGACGAGGCGATCTCGATGATCACACGCGGGTTCGTCAACATCGACATCCCGGGTCTTCCCGGCCCTCTTCGGCGACAGATCGACGCCGCAATCGAGGAGACCGCAAAGGAAGCAATGTAGCGGCGGCGGCACGACTATGCGCTAGCGGCTCCGGTAACGCTCGCGGCGGCGGCGGCGCCACTCGGCGGACGCCTCGCTCAGCGCGAGCACGTCGGTAGACGATATGATGCCGACGAGATGCTGCGTGTGGTGCGGCTCGACGACCGGAACGCGATCGACGTCCTTTTCGGCCATGAGCGCGACGATGTCTCCGACGATCTCCTGTGGCTGTGCCGTGAAGACATCCGCGACCATGACGTCAGCCAGCTTCAGACCCTCCCACTCTTCACGCGGGATGCGACCGACGTCCGACAGAGCGACCATGCCAACGAGCTCGTCATTGGCGTCTATCACCGGCATGCTCTTGTGCCGCATGTGCACCATGTGATCGGTCACGAACTTCTCGACGGTGCAGTCATCGTGCAACGCATCGACGTGGTGAATCATGATGTCCGCCACGCGCAGCCTCAGCATCCGGTCAAACCGCGTTTCGCGACGCCACCTTTGCATGTGAGAGACGGATGTTCGGCCCGCCACAGTGAACGCAACAGCAGCCGCGATCAGACCCGGGATGAGATAGCCCGCGCCGCCGGTCGTCTCGGCGATGAACACGGTCGCCGCGATGGGGGTGTTGTAACCAGCGGCGAGGAAGGCGGCCATACCGACGATCGGGAACATCGGTCCCACGGTCCCGGGCAAGATGCCCTTGAGGATCGCTCCGGTGTCCGCCCCCAGAACGATCATGGGGACGAAGATGCCGCCCGCAGCGCCGCACGCGAGCGTGGCGAGAACCGCGCCTGCCTTGAGCACGAGGATCATGCCCGCCTGACCCGGGGTGTACGTACCGACGATCAGCTCGTTGACTGTCTCGTAGCCAACACCGAGCGCGAGTGGCTTGTCGAAGATGTAGAGGCTCGCCAGACCGAAGAGCCCCGTCAGCAGACCGCCAAGCGTCGTCCGTACCCACAGCGGAAAGCCGGTCCGCCGAGCCAGGCGGCTGTAGAAGTGGAACGAGGCGACGAACAGCTTGGCGAGCAGTCCGACCACCACGCCCAGTAGGATCGCGTAGAAGAGATCGGTGGTCGTCGGTGAAAAGCGCTCGCTCACCCTGAACAGCGGCGCCACTCCGAGGAACTGCACCAGCACGAGATACGACACCACAGACGCGACGAGCGATGGGATGAGCGCCTCGCGGGTCAGGTCGTCGCGATACGGGACTTCGAGGGCGAAGATGATACCGGTGAGCGGTGCCTTGAAGACCGCCGCCACTCCGGCCGCGGCCCCCGCAACCATGAGTATGCGGACGTCATCGTCGTCGAAGGAGAGGCGTCTGCGCAGCTTTCGCAGCGCGAAGCTGCCGAGCGCGCCACCGGCGTAGATGCTCGGTCCTTCGAGACCGGCGCTGCCGCCGAAGCCAAGGGTGGCGATCGCGGCGAGCATCTTGCCGGGGAACGAGCGGAACCGGAAGACTCCCTTGCGCTCGTGGAACGCCTCGATGACCTCTTCGGTCCCGTGGACCTCGGGGTTCACGGTCAGGAACTGAAGGCAGAGGCCGGAGAGAGCAAGACCGATGGTCGGGTAGAGAACGGTGGTCACGGGTCCCAATCCGGGCTCGATCGCGGACCATATCCAGACCACGACGCGCTCGAGCGCGGTGACGGCCAGTCCGACCATCAGCCCGACGCCAGCGGCAACGAGGAACCAACGCTTAACGCGGCCCCAGAATTCCTCGGAACCGCGCCGCGTCTGTGCCATGTATTCGGCTAGTGGTGACCCTGTGGGCTGTTCCAACTGTCCGATTCCCCGAAGACGACCGCATGCGCGCGCCAGTCGTCACGACCTGCGCTCTACGAGGATACCACTCGTCGCAACGGGGCTCAGAATCTGCCTCATCGACATTCTCATCACGCGCTCCCCTCACGCCAGTTCGAATTCGATGCGTCCCTCCCCCACACTGACGTCGAGGATCCGCACCTTGACCGACTCGCCCAGACGGTAGATCTTGCCGTGCTCCTCCCCAAACAGCATGAAACGCTCAGCATCCAGCCGGTAATAATCATCGGCCATTGATTCGACGTGGATGAGTCCTTCGGCCGTGTTCTCCAACTGAACGAACAGCCCAAACGAGTGCACGCCGGTGATGAGCCCCTCGAACTCCTCGCCGATGTGCTCGGCCATCAGCTCGCAGAGCTTCATGCGCACGGACTCGTTCTCGGCAGCTTCGGCCTCCCGCTCCATGTCGCTGCTGTGCTCGGCGAGCCACTCGAGCTCTTCGGCCATCGACGCGATCTGCTCCTCCTTGAGCTTGCCGAAGAGCTGCGCGCGCAGCAGCCGGTGCACGAGCAGGTCGGGGTAGCGGCGGATCGGCGAGGTGAAGTGGCAGTACGCGTCGCTGGCCAGGCCGAAGTGCGGGGCCAGGTAGTTCGTGTAGCGCGCGCGTTCCATAGCGCGCAGGAGCAGCGAGTTGATGAGTCGCTTCTCCGGGCGAGTGTGCGCGAACTTGATGATGCGCTGAAAGGTCTGCGGGGATGCCCCGTGCACATCCTTGATCGGGTAGTCGAACTCCTTCAAGACGAGCGCGATCTGCGCGAGGGCCTCCGGGTCGGGGTCCTCGTGGATGCGATAGACCATGGGCGCCTTGGCGCGGGTCATATGACCGGCGACCACCTCGTTGGCGAGGATCATCGCCTCCTCGATCATGTTCGTGGCCTGAGTGCGTTCGCGGATGACGACCTCGAGCGGCTTGCCATCCTCGTCGAGGCGCACCTTGGCCTCCACCGTCTCGAAGTCCAGACCGCCCCGCGCCACCCGACGCTTCCCGATGGCCTCCGCGACGCGCGCGAATTCGCGCAACAGCCGCTCGCTTTCGGCGTCCGGGAACGGCTCCTCGCCATCGAGCATCCGCTGGACCTGGCCGTAGTCGAAGCGCCGGTCCGAGCGCATGACGCTCGGGAAGAGACGGTAGGACTCGATGTCGGCGTCGTTGGAGAGATCCATGACTGCCGAGAAGGACAGCCTGTCTTCGGCAGGGTTGAGCGAGCAGATGCCGTTCGAGAGCTCCTCGGGAAGCATTGGCAGGACGCGGTCGACCAGGTAGACGCTCGTCGCCCGGCGACGCGCTTCGGAGTCGATCGCCGAGTCCCAGGGCACGTAGTGCGAGACGTCGGCGATGTGAACGCCGAGGCGCACGCGTCCGTCCACCCGCTCGATGCTGATCGCGTCGTCGAAGTCCCTCGCGTCGACGGGGTCGATCGTGACGGTGAACCAGTCGCGGATGTCCTCGCGGCCAGGCTCTGCGAGCGCGGACTTGATGTCGAGCGCGATACCCTCGGCCTCGCTCTGCGCGTCCTCGGGGAACCCGGTGCGCAGGCCGTGTTCGCGGATGATGATCTCGATCCCGATCCCCGGCGTGTCCTCAGGTCCGAGGACCTCCTCTATCACGCCTTGCGCCGCCGTGTGACGGGTGGGATAGGCGGTCATGCGCACGACGACGATGTCTCCGTTGTTGGCGTCAGCCGTGTGCGCGGCATCGACGAACACGTCGTTGCGGATGCGCGCATCGCTGGGAACGACCACCCCTACGCGTCCGTGCCGCTCGAAACGTCCGACGAGCGTCTCGTTGGCCCGCTCGAGAACCTTCGCTACCACGCCGGCGCGCCCCGGCCGCCCGCGGTTCGCGTGCGCGCGGACTCCGACCGTGTCGCCGTTCATCGCGCCGTAGGTGTGCTTCGCCGGGACGTAGATGTCGCCTTCCGGCGACTCGACGAACCCGTACCCCTTGCGGTTCATCACGATGCGCCCGACTATCAGACCGCTCTCGGTCGCCTTGCGAACGCGCTTGTCGCGCCGGGCCACGGCTGCCCCCTTCTTCCAGGTCGGTGCGTCTCGAACACTAGCGCATCTTGGCAGCACGCGTGCATACCTGTAGGGTGCTAGAATCGAAGTAAGCCACAAGTCTGCACTGTCAACACGTCTGGAGACGCTTCACATATGGATCCGATTCGCCCGCTTGCCCCTTGCCTCGTCGGGAGCGGAACGCTCACACACCCGCGCGACATGATTCGCGCCCTTGAAACGCTGGAGTCTCTCGACTACACATACGAGATCGACGGCGCGATCGTTGCCGAAGGCAAAGCAACGCTCGTCAAGCTCATGGCTGACAGCGAGTCCGCGACGATGGCCGTCAACGGCTGTCTGTTTCTGAACGTCGCGAGCTTCCGCTATCTGGACTTCGCTACCGAGGACGACGACACCTGCGTGGTTCGGCTCTTCGGCGATGGAACGGTCCTCACCCTCGAAGGCGAACCGGAGGATGCGGTGCTGCCCAAGGGGCAGCTGCGCCTGCTCGAGGAGACCGCGTTCGACCTTGAGACCTACGTCATGGAAGACGACGAGGAGGACTAGGGCGCTTCCGGTAACGACGTCGCTCCCCGCACCCCTACGACTTCTCGAGTGCGATCTCTAGCGCGCGCTTGAGCTGGGTGTCGGTCTCAGGATCCTGTTGCAGCTTCGGCTCCATCTCGACCTTCACGTCCGGATCCAGGCCGACTCCGTCGATGGCCCGGTTCTTCGGCGTGAGGTAGTGCGCGATGGTGAACTTGATGCCTCCACCAAACGTCAGCGGTTCGACGGTCTGTACGGACGCCTTGCCGAAACTTCGCACGCCGACGAGCGTCGCGCGTCCGTAGTCCTGCAGAGCGCCGCCGAGCACCTCGCTTGCCGACGCCGAGTTGTCGTTCATGAGCATAACGAGCGGCTTGTCTGTGACTGTGTTGCCGCTGGCACGGTACTCCTCCAAGGAGCCGTCGCCGTGCTCGACCCGGACGATGACTCCGTCACCGACGAACAGTGATGCCACGTCGACGGCTGACTGCAACAGCCCGCCGGGATTGTCCCTGACGTCGAGTACGAATGCCTTCGCTCCGTCGTCGTCGAGCTTCTCGATCGCGCTGCGCAGCTCCCCAGCCGACTTCTCGTTGAAACTCATCAAGCGAATGTAGCCGATCTGACCCTCCATGCGTGACATCACGTTGGGGATGTCGATGCGCGCGCGCTCAATGTGATACGTGAACTCGCTGTCGGTGGCGGGACGACGAACGCCGACGTCGACGAACGTGCCTTCCGGGCCGCGGATTCTTCGCACGACCTCATCGAGATCCCACGCATCCTTCTTGTCGCCGTCGATACTCACGATCACGTCGTCGACCTCGAGTCCGGCTTCTTGTGCGGGAGTTCCCTCGATGACGGAGACCACGTATACGCTCTGTTCACGCTGCGATATGGTCACGCCGATTCCGTAGAATTCACCCTGATTCTGCTCCTGGAAGTACTTCCAGTGTTCCGAGTCGAAATATGCGGCGTAGGTGTCGTCGAGCGAGCGCAGCAGCCCGCTCACCGCGCCGGCGGTCGCCGACTCCACCGATGAGGGCGTCAACGCCTTCTGCTGGATGATCGCTTCGACTTCTTCGACGCGATTGCCGATTCCGACGGCCGTGGGCGGATCGATACCTATCGGCGTTGACCACCACGGGTTGATGCGCTGGACAACGGCGCCAGCGGCAAACGATGTCGCTGCGATAAGCAGTGCGCCGACGAGCAGGAGTGCGATGCGGTATGCGCGATTCATGTGAGTCTCTCGGTAGTCTGCGGCCGGGAGGCCGGGCCTAGACCTTGAGGTAGCGTCTGAGTGCGAATCCCGAGCCCATGAGGCCAATGAGGATGCCCGACCCGATGAGGATCAGCGAGATCTGTACCATGACGGTCCCGCCCAGACTCAAGTCGAGGAAGGAGAGCACTTCGCGCAGCTTCGGCATGATCGCGCGTTCGAGACCCACGATCGTCAGGATCGCGAGCGTCGCACCGATCAACGCCTGGAACACGCCCTCAAGGAGGAACGGCGTCCTGATGAACCAGTTGGAGGCCCCTACAAGACGCATGATGCCGATCTCCTTGCGCCGCGCATAGATTGCCAGGCGAATAGTGTTGTTGATGAAGATCAAGCTGACGATGGCGAGCATAGCGATGAATACGATCTCGACGATGCGCACCACCCGCGTCAAGGCAAACAGACGGTTGACGATCTGCTTCGCGTACTTGAGCGACTCTTCGGGGTTGTCCGGTTTGTCGGCGACCCTGGGGAATGTCGGATTGGACTTGATCTTCGCGACCACTACCTCGACTTGCCGCGCGTCCACCAGCTTCACATCCAGAGATGCGGGCAGCGGATTACCCTCCATCTGCTCGATGATCTCGGGACTCTCCTTCATCTGCTCCTTGAACTTCGCCAGCGCCTCCTCTTTCGAGGTGTAGTCGACACTTGCGACGAGGGGATCTGATGACAGGAACTGCTGCAGTTCGATCATGTCCTCTTCGGCAAACCCGTCTTTGAGGAAGATCTGCACCTCTACCTTGCGCTCGACGTCTTTGACGATCTCGGTGACTACGTAGCCGGTCGCGACGGACACGCCGACAAGCAGTAGCGACAGGAAGATCGTGATGACGGCGCCGAGCGTCATGACCCAGTTGCGACGGAAGTTGATCGCTGACTCTCGCAGGAAGTACCCGAGGCTAATCGTCATAACCGTACACTCCTCGGTCCTGGTCGCGGATGACCTTGCCGTTCTCGAGCGCGATGACGCGTCTGCGCATCGAGTCGACCATCTCGCGGTCGTGCGTCGCGACGAGCACGGTCGTACCGGTCTTGTTGATGCGGGACAGCAGGCTCATGATGCCGAGCGAGGTCTGCGGGTCGAGGTTGCCCGTTGGCTCGTCGGCGAGGAGCAGCGGTGGACGGTTCACGAACGCCCGCGCAATGGACACGCGCTGTTGCTCACCGCCGGAAAGCTCATCGGGGTAGCTGTCCATCTTGTCTTCGAGACCGACCAGCCGAAGAACCTCCGGTACCTGTGTCCGTATGACGTGCCGGCTTCGGCCAATGACCTCGAGCGCAAACGCGACGTTCTCGTAGGACGTCTTGTTCGGCAGAAGCTTGAAGTCCTGGAAGACGCACCCGATGTTGCGGCGCAGATACGGCACCTTCCAGCTCTTCAAACGCATCAGATCTTGCCCGGCCACCACGATCGTGCCGCGCGTAGGGAGGATCTCTCGGAGAAGTAGCTTGATGAAGGTCGACTTCCCGGAACCGGAGTGGCCGACGAGGAATACGAATTCGCCCTGCTCGATCTCTACATTCACATCGACAAGGGCTGGCTTCTCGCCCGCGTAGAACTTGTCCACGCCGCGCATACTGATCATGTAGGGCATCACTTCCTGTGTGCGGACTGGCGTGGGCCGCCGCGAAGGCGAATCCCGAGGGACAATGTTAGCAAAACGAGCGCTCGATAGGGGCTTTGGGTGCCGTCTTCACAGAAACACGACAGCGACGGTTGACCGCACAACGCCCTGAACAGGGAAAACTCGGCTCCGATAACCCGGCTCTAGAATCTGCGCGCGGAGGTGCTGCCGTGCGTGTGGCACGCTTTGTCGGTGCAGGACGTCGGGAAGTAGTAGAACGTCTTCGGTTGATTCTGCTGGGTCGATGAGTGATTCGGAGGGTTGTTGGCCTGCCGCTGGTGACAACTCATGCAGAAGAACCTGGTGTCGTAGACGCCCATCTTGTTGCCGGAAGAGTCGCGGCGCTCGACAAGCAGGCGTGACGTAGCGAGCGCGGTTCCGTTCTTGGCGAGCACGTCTCCGCGCAGGTTCGACGTGTTGATCGTGCCATGGGCTTCGTGGCAGGTGAGGCACGACAGCGTGTCGTTGTACGCGTAGCCGCTCGCGGGGTTCAGGATCGGCGTGCCGCCCGCCGCCAGCGCGCCATGACAGTTGTTGTTGGTCCACCGGTCGAGGATGTTCTCGACCAGCAGCCCGTTGTCGTCCGGCGGGAGCACCCAGTTGCCGGTCTGCGCGGCGGTCGGAAGCGACGAGTCATGGCAGACGAGGCAGAAGCCGTTGTACTTCGGTGCGGTTGCCGCGCCCCCGCTTATCGCGAGCGATGTGGTCCTGAGTTCCATCCAGCGCCCCGACATCGAAGGGTTCTCCGGATTGACCAGGGGATACGCCTGTGTGAGCAGATGCGTGTTGTGGCAGTTCTGACACGCGATGAACGTCCCGTTCGCGTCCTGATCGCGTTTGAGCACGTCGTGGTGGCTCTGGTGATCCTCCCGCATGGTCATCCGCGTGAAGATGTCCGGACTGGTGAGGCTCACGTTCTCGGACGAGTGACACACGAGACACGCCCTATACGACGAACTCACCCACAAGGCTTCATTCGGCGATGCATGGGGCATGTGACACGTCGAACACTTCACCTTCGTGCCCGACGGCGGGTCCGGGATCTTGCTGTTGTGATCGGACGTCTCGAAACCGCTGATATCCCCCGCCCAATGTTCGGGACTGCTCGAGCCGTGGCAGCCGGTCCCGTAGCAGACCGCGTTGCCTTCCTTGACGCCATCCACCCAAAGGAGCTTGGCCGAACCGACCGCCTCCGGATCTCCGTGCGGCGTGTGGCAGTCCGTGCACCCGAACGTCCCGGCGACGAGCACCGAGCCATCGCCCGCGGTGATGGTGACCTCATGACTGGAGTGAGTCGGATCGGTGAACTCGCGCCGTACGTCGTAGCGCGACCCGGTGCCGTCGTGACAGGACAGGCACAGATCGACCTCATCGCCACCCTCCGAGTAGCACAGGAGTTTAGGCGCATCGGCAACGTGGGGGCGATGGCACAGACGACACGTGTCCGAACCCGGTGAGGGCGTCCCGCCCCCGTGAGGCGCGTCGATGGCTGCCGAAGAGACCGTGCGGTAGTGCTTCTCCACGGATTTGTAGCCGACTGCCGAGAGCGTGTCCTCCGCCGCCACTCGATACCAGTAGTGCCTGTACTTCTCCGCGGTGTTGTCGGTGTACGTGGTTAGGGGAGCGTTGACGACCGCGATCTGCGTCCCGTCAACGCCGCTCTCTTCGGCCCGATAGATGCGATATCTCGCGACGTTCGTGGACAGCACGGCGTTCCACGAGATGGTGATCGACTTGTCGGCGCCAGACAGGGTGACCCCGGTTGGCTCGAGCGGCGGCATCGTCGTCGGAGCGATGTACCACTGATACGAGGTGGCGGTGGCAACCGGTTGGTAGCGGGCAGCGAGCCCGTTGTTGATCGGACTCGCATTGCTCTCGGTATCGACCGAGGACTTCGCGGTTACCACATACCAGTACCGCGTGGACGTCGCCTTCGCCTGCTCGTCTGCATACGACTGGGTTTGCTGGCCGGAAACGGTGGCGATCCGCGTGAAGCCGGCCGGCCACGACGGCATCGTGGCACCGGCTCCCCGATAGATGTAGTAGTCGATAGTCCCGCTCGTGGTCGTCGGCTCCCAGTTGATGACGACGATGTGACCCCGTATGGCCTCAGCCGCTACAAAACCGGGAGCCGCGGTCTGGGCGAACGCGGGGATCGCGGCGGCAAAAAGGCAGCTCAGAAGCGCAAACACGAATATGGCGCCGCCAGTCGGACGACGCCACGAGCCGCGCTTCGGTTTGATGTGTCCCAATATTGCCAGCTTCAGCCCCGGCAGCCATGTCGCCACGCCGACATCCTCTAGCTGCAACGATAGCTGACGCGTGGGCGAACGCGCGTGGGGCGCGGCACACCGCGAGGACCAACGGCTGACCACCTCGGACGAACTGCGGTTAGCGGACCTTAGCGCCAATCGCTCCGCGTGCGGCCTCGGCCACATGTCCGGCGGCAAGACCGAAGTGCTCGAGGAGTTCGTCTCCGTCACCCGAAGTGCCGAAGACGTCGCGCACGCCAACCCGCCTGAAAGGCACCGGCTGATTCTCTCCCAGCGCCTCCGCAACGGCCGAGCCGAGCCCTCCGATGATGGAATGCTCCTCGCAGGCGACGACCGCCCCCGTCTTCGCGGCGGACGCGGCGATCGTCTCTACGTCGAGCGGCTTGATGCTAGCCGCGTCGATGACTTCGGCAGAGATACCGGCCTCGGTGAGGATCTCGGCTGCCGCGAGCGCCTGGGACACCATGAGCCCGCATGCGACAAGCGTCACGTCCCACCCGTCGCGCAGTACGTTCGCACGTCCGATCTCGAACTCGAAGCCGTCTTCGTACACCTGCGGGACCCCGGCGCGTCCCAGCCGAATGTAGAACGGCCCGGGCGTCTTCGCGGCCACACGTATGGCCGCCTTCGCCGCGTTGTAGTCCGCCGGAACCAGCACACGCATACCCGGGAGCACGCGCATGAGAGCGATGTCCTCGAGCATCTGGTGGGAACCGCCATCCGGACCGACCGTGACGCCGGAATGGGTGGGTGCGAGCTTCACATCGAGTTCCGAGTAGCACACGGTGTTGCGAATCTGATCGTACGCGCGACCGGTTGCGAACACGGCGAACGAGCCCGTGAACGCCACCTTCCCGGCCACGGCAAGACCCGCCGCGGTGCCGATCATGTTCTGCTCGGCGATACCGACGTTGAAGAAGCGGTCGGGGTACGCCGAAGCGAACTTCGCTGTGGTTGTCGACTTTGAGAGGTCGGCATCGACGGCGACGACGTCGATCCCCTCGACAGCAAGCTCGACAAGCGTCTCGCCGAACGCCTCACGGGTGGCTCGTCCGCTCACAGCGCGACCTCGCTCTCATCGATCAGGGTCGCGATCTCATCGCAAGCCTGCACAGTCTGTTCGGCACTCGGGGCCTTGCCATGCCAATCGCACAGTCCCTCCATGAAGGAGACTCCCTTGCCCTTCACAGTGCGGCACACGACGACAGACGGCGCCCCCTTGATGCTCGCGGCCTCGTCCAGACGGTCGATGATGGCCGAAGGGTCATGCCCGTCGGCTTCGAACACCTGCCACCCGAAGGCCGAGAACTTCCTGTCGATATCGCCGACGGAAAGCACATCATCGCAGGCGCCGTCAATCTGGAGCCCGTTGTGATCGACGATGGCGGTCACATTCGAGAGGTTGTTGTGCGCGGCGAACATGGCCGCTTCCCACACCTGGCCCTCCTGCAGCTCACCGTCACCGAGGAGACAGTAGACGCGTGCAGGGCTGTGGTCCAGTCGAAGGCCAAGCGCGATTCCGTTGGCAATCGAGAGTCCCTGTCCGAGCGAACCGGTGGAGACCTCCACGCCCGGCGTCTTCTTGCAGTCGGGATGGCCTTGCAGGATCGAACCGAGCTTCCGCAGCGTCTTCAGGTGGTCCCTGCTGAAGTAGCCGGCCTCCGCGAGAGCCGCATATAGAACCGGAGCCGCGTGGCCTTTCGACAGCACGAAGCGGTCTCGCTCGGACCAGTCGGGTCGTGCGGGGTCGTGAGTGAGCGCGCCACCGAAGTAGAGTGTCGCCACGATGTCGGCGGCTGACAGCGAACCGCCGGGGTGCCCGGATCCCGCGCTCGCAATCATCTCGACGATGTCGCGACGCATGCGGGCTGCCTTTGCCTGCACGAGTTTCAGGTCGAATGCAGCCATCTTGTCCGATCTCTCCTCGATGCGCACGAATGAACGGGTGCGCCCGGACGAGGTGTGTTGTCGGCTGCGACGAATCGGAACGCTGGCCGCACTCTAGCATACGTCACGGCGACGGTGGGAGACTCGCCGTGGGGCTCGCGGTAACTAGACCGACAGCTCGCGGAAACCCTCGCCGATGGCCTCGTGGACGTCCGAGATGATGAGCAGGGCTTTCGGGTCGACCGCGTACACGACCTCCTTGAGCCGGTCGATCTCGTTGCGGTAGACCACGCAGAAGATCATTTCGCGCGGCGTATCCGAGTACAGACCGCGCGCCTGGATCGCCGTGGCCCCGCGACCAAGATCGTGCAGGATGTGATGAGCAATCTTGTCCGAGTGGTCCGAGATGATGAACGCCGCCTTGTTGACCGGCAGACCCTCGAGCACGAGGTCGATGACGCCGCCGGACACGAAGATCGCAACCGCGCCGTACAGCGCCAGTTCCGGGCCGAAAACGAGTGCCGCGACCAACGTCACCAGCGCGTCCACGGCAAGCGTGAGCTGGCCAAGACCCAGCGCGACCTTGGGGGCGATGAGCTGCGCGATCAGGTCGCTCCCGCCCGTGTTGCCTCCCGCCTTGAACACCATCCCGAGGCCGAGACCGCTCACCGCCCCGCCGTAGAGCGCGGCGAGCAGGAAGTCGTCTGTGGCCAGGTGTGGCACGAATGGCGAGAGCAGGTCGACAGAAAGCGACAATCCGACGATGCCGAAGATGGTCTTCGCCGCGAAGCGCCAGCCGCGCAGACGCAACGCCACAAGCAGCAGCGCGACGTTCATCACGAGCATCTGGATGCCCACCGGAAGACTCGTCCCATTGTCGCGAGCCAGGTGGTAGAAGATCGTCGCCAAACCAGAGACGCCGCCTGCGGCGATCTTGTTCGGGATGAGGAACGCGTCGAGACCGAAGCCGGTCACCAGCACACCGACGACCATCAGCGTGTAGTCGCGCACCGGCCGGTTGCGGAGCACCGCGCCGGGCCTCAAGCGTGCAAGCTTCGCCATCATTCCGCGCCACCCCCCATGCTCCGTCTGCCGCCAGTCCACTCGCCGCCGAAGTCGATCCGCGTACGCGGCCGTTTCGCCTCGAGGAACCGGAGCACCGCCTCCGCGCTTCGATTCAGAACGTCGTCTTCGGCATATCCGAGTTGCTCGGCGAAGTCGATCGCGCCATCGAAGCGTCCCACATGGAGATGGTAGTGCGCGTCGGAGCCGATGGCCACGGTCGCGCCCGCTTCGCGTGCGAGTCCGGCGAACTCCCGCTCGGCAGCGGCGAACTCGGCGCGGCTGCTCATCGGGTCGAAGGAATGCGCGTTGATCTCAAGGATGACGCGGTGACGCACGGCGGCCTCGACGATGCGCTGGGCATCCAGCGGGAACTCACCGTTGCCGGGGTGGGTGAGCATGTCCACCAGCGGATTCTCGATCACGCGCAGCAGCGCTTCGGTGTTGGCGACCGAATCGG
>JAENZW010000042.1 GCA_016841065.1 Actinomycetota bacterium | reverse complement strand
GGAGCTGTCCTAGTCGCGCGTAATCTCGTGAGCGCTCTGGAGGCGCCTCTCGTCGTGGACGCCGACGGGCTGAATGCAATGGTAGATACTGCGAACGTGCTCACCGATCGTGCGGCGCCGACTGTCATCACGCCCCATCCTGGTGAACTGGCCCGGCTGCTGGACACCACGCCCGCCGAGATTCAATCGGACAGGTTGGGTTTCGGGGCGAAGCTCAGCGGGCCGCGGCTTGCGTGCGTGCTGAAAGGGGCGCGCACGGTGGTGAGCGGTCGTGGTCGACAGGTGATCACGCTCTCGGGAGGCCCGGCATTGGCCACTGCGGGCACCGGCGACGTCCTGGCGGGTATGACCGGCGCGCTGCTTGCCCGAGGTCTCGAACCCCTTGAGGCGGGTGCGTTGGCGGCCTACATTCATGGACGTGCCGGCGATCATGCATCCGGAGCACTGACAGACACGAGTGTGATAGCCGAAGATATACCTGCTTACGTACCCGCCGCGTTGCGCGAGCTCCTCGGCGAACTGTAGAAGCTGACTGATACGGAGGATTTGCGATGGCCGAACTGAAGGTGCGGGACATCATGTCGACTGATCCGGTCGTCGTTGGACCCGAGTTGTCGGTGACGGACGCGGCGCGGCTCATGGTCGATCGCAAGATAGGGGCTCTGCCTGTGCTTGAGGGCGACACGCTGGTCGGGCTGGTGACCGAGGGCGATCTCATCATGCGCGACGTCAAGCTCGAGTTTCCGACGTACATCCACCTTCTCGACGGCTTCATCATGTATCCGCCGTCAACGCAGCGTTTCGAGAGCGAGCTGAAGAAGGCAGTGGCGGCCGATGTTAGAGCGGTCATGACGGCCGATCCGATCACGGTGCAGGCCGATGCTCCGGTGGGCGACGCGGCGACCCTGCTTGTCGATCGCGACGTGAGCCGGTTGCCGGTAATGGACGGCGATCGACTCGTCGGCATCGTCAGCAAGTCCGACATCGTGCGTTCGCTACTCGTAGGGGAGTAGCCGCATGCCGCCGCGCTTCGCGCGAGTAGAGATAGACCTGGGCGCCATTGCGCACAACGTCCGGCTTCTGAAGGCGCTCACCAAGCAGGGGACCCTCTTCGTCGCCGTTGTGAAGGCGGACGGCTACGGTCATGGTGCCGTTCAGGTTGCGAAGGCGGCACTCGAGGCCGGAGCCGACAGGCTAGCCGTCGCGACGCTTGCTGAAGCGCTCGAGCTACGGGAAGCCGGCGTCACCGCTCCGCTGCATCTGCTACAGGAACCCCCGCCGACTTCGGCACGATTCGTTGTCGAGCACGACATCATCCCGATGGTCGTTTCGCGTGAGTTCGGCGTGCTGCTGAGCAGGGTCGCCGTTGAAGTGGGGGTGAGTGCTCGCTTCCACCTGAAGATCGATACCGGGATGAACCGGATCGGCGTGCGTGCCGAAGATGCAGCTGATTTCGCTTCGCGCCTTCGCGACCTACCTGGTCTCGAACACGAAGGCACGTGCACGCACTTCGCAACTGCCGAGCAGCCGGGGGACTGGGACTTCGAACGACAGGTCGAGCGTTTCGAGGTGGCACTGGCGGCTATGAAGACCGAGGGTGTCTCGCCGGGGATTGTGCATGCGGCAAACAGCGCGGCCACGATCCTGCATCCCGAGGCACACTACGACATGGTCCGCTGTGGCATAGCGGTCTATGGATTGCACCCCGGGCGTGCTACATACGAGAAGGCCGATCTTCGGCCAGCCATGTCGGTGAAGGCCCAGGTCAGCTTCGCGAAGCGCGTGCAGATGGGCGACGGAGTCTCATACGGGCTTACATGGCGCGCTGCGGCGCCAACTGAAATCGCGACTCTACCGCTTGGCTACGCGGATGGAGTGCACCGTGCGCTGTCGAACAAGATGAGCGTTCTGCTGGGGGGACAGCGTTGTCAGCAAGTCGGACGCGTCACCATGGATCAGATTATGGTCGAGGTTCCGAGGGGGATGTCGGTGGCCGTCGGAGATGAGGCAGTTCTAGTGGGGGCACAAGGTGGCGAGCGCATTTCGATGGATGAGTTGGCTGAAGCGGCTGGCACGATCAACTACGAGCTTGCATGTGCGTTCGGCATGCGACTCGATAGGACTTTCACGTAGTGCGCTATCGCAGGTAGCGCCGGCGATTCGCGATTCGGAGAATCACCGTCGGCACCTGGCCTTTCTGCTAGTGAAGAATTGCCAATAGATAGCAGGAGCACACTTCGAGTTGTCGAAACGTAACGGTGAGCAGTATTCCGCTGCTCGATTGAGGTGTGCTCGGTTTCCCGAGGACTTACGACAGGAGGGACGCCAAGTGGACGAGAAGGTTCTCGAGGAGATCCAGTTCCATCAGGAGACGCTGTCGCGCGACGCCAACTCTCCGCTTCACCTGATTCGCGAGAAAGAGATGGAGATCTCCGGTCGGGTGCTTTCCGCGAAGAAGCAGGCAGAAGACATCGTCGCTGAGGCGCGCAAGAAGGCTACGACCACACTCGCCAAGGCTGAGGAAGCCAGCAAGACCCTGGCGCACGAGCAGGAGAAGCGAGTGCTCGAGGAGCTGGAGAAGGAAACGGCGCAGATCAAGATCGATGCTGGCGCCGAGATAGATGGACTTCGGTCGACAGTCGCAGACCGCCAGGCCTCGGCTGTCGACTTTGTCGTCAAGACCGTCACCGAGGTCTGATTCATTGCTGAGGGCTGCTGCCGGGCGGCCAAGGGGGTGTCTTGATTGCTAGTTCCGATGGCGAAGCTCGAGATCATCGGCCCGAAGAACCTGTTCTTCGACGTCGTGAGCGTGCTTCATGAACAGGGGCGACTCCATATCGAGGACCTATCGCGGAAGATAGCCTCTGGCGAGCTGCCATTGGATCGGATGGAGATCTACGAGAAGCAGGCTGAGGATCAGACTCAGATGGATGACATGCTCATCCGTGTGCGCGCGATTCTCAAAGCGCTGCACCGCGAAGACACTCCGATCGATCAGGACAAGCTCAAGGCCGAGTATCACAAGCTCTACGACATGGACAGCGAGCAACTTGCGGGTGAAGTCCATGAGGTCATCGAGGAAGTCGAGGACCGCACGTCCTCACTCGCATCGAGCCACACCTCCATCGAATCGGAACTCTCGCTCCTGGCCCGCTACGAGCCGATTCTCCACAAGATTCAGCCCCTGGCGAAGCAGATCGTCACGACGGGCGCGTACGACTCCGTCGCCCTGCTTGTCGAGCGTCGCTACAAGGGAGCCCTGGAGGCGCTCAAGGAGGAACTCGACAAGCTCACGCACAAGCAGTGCGAGATCGTGTCGACGGACGTGGACGAGGATACGACCGCAGCGATCGTGGTCTTCGCGCGGAAGTACTCGGAGCCAGTGCACAAGTTCCTGGCCATGGAGAACGTCAATCAGATTCGACTTCCCAGCGACTTCGAAGGCATGCCCTTCGACATCGCCTACGAACAGCTCAAGCAGCGCCGCCACTCACTTCCCGGCGATCTCGAGAAGGTGACCGGTGAGCTGCGAGAGATGTCACAGCAGTGGCAGATGCGTTTGACGGCGGTACGGGACGTGTTGATCGACAAGAGCGAAGAGATCAACGCCATTCCCAAGTTCGGTCGCACGGAGTATGCGTTCGTTATCACCGGCTGGATGCCGGTTCGTGATGTCTCCTCCTTCCGCAAGATGGTTTCGTCGAAGTGGGGCGAAGACATCATCATCGAGCAGACGGAGATCAAGGAAGAGGAGTTCGCCGACACGCCCGTGGCACTCTCCAATCCGAAGTCGGTTGCGCCGTTCCAGACGCTTCTTGGGGTCTATGGCATGCCTCGATATGGCACGGTAGATCCGACATGGCTGCTCTTCATCTTCTATCCGCTGTTCTTCGGCATGATCGTCGGCGATGTAGGCTACGGCCTGATCATGCTCGGGATCGTGCTGTGGCTGAGGATGAAGTTCAAGGCGAATTCGGGCATACAGCTCGCGACCTCGATTCTCGGGCCGGCTGCGACCATGGTGATCGCATTTGGCGTCGTTTACGGTGAGGCCTTCGGCAACGTCCCCCTGACGGCAGGCTTGGTCACAGGTCACGATCCAGGCAAGTGGTTCGGCGTGATTCCGACATTCCATCGCGTCGCACTTGTTCAGGAGTTCATGCTGCTGGCAATCATCGTCGGGGTCGTGCATGTCCTGTTTGGTTTGGCCATGGGCGTGTGGAATGCCATTCGCACCAAGCACCGCAAGCATCTATACGAGAAGGCGGGCATTCTCACCTTCCTCCTTGGTGTGATGATTGCGGTCGGTGTGGGCTTCGTGAGCAGGTCGGACACTCTGACCACCGCAGGACAGATCGTGTTTGCGGTCGTTGCCCTGGGCGGGTTCGTGTTCGCGGTTCGCGGCGGCGGGGTCATGGGCGTTGTGGAGACCGTCGAGTCAGTCGCACACATGGCTAGCTACATCCGAATCATGGCGGTCGGCCTGGCCGGCGCCATCTTCGCCGATGCTGTCAACCAGATTGTCGCCTCGACGTCGAACGTCGTGGCCGGTGCGGTAATCGGCATTCTGCTCCACGGGTTGAACTTCATCATCGCGGCGTTCAGCCCGGCGATCCACGCTTTGCGTCTTAACTTCCTGGAGTTCTTCGGGAAGTTTTACGAGACGGGCAATCAGGAGTACAAACCGTTCACGAAAACCGGAGGTGAAAAGAGCGCATGATCAAGAATCGGCTCGCAAAGTGGGTGTTTGGCAGCACGGTTGTTGCTGCCTGGCTGGTGCCGGCGATCGCGTTCGCACAGGAGAGTGGCGCGGCCGAGGTATCAGCGGATTGGCAGACGTCTGCCGCCAAGGCAGGGGCCGCCGGTATGGCCATGGGTTTGTCGGCTCTTGGTGCCGGCTATGCCCAGGCGAAGATCGGTTCGGCCGGTGCCGGAACGCTCGCTGAGCGTCCTGAGGTCTCCATCTGGATCATCACGCTCCAGGCGCTTCCGGAGATCATCGTTCTGCTGGGTTTCGTGTCCGCGATCATGATCAACGGCAGCTAGGGTTCATAGACCCTACTCGCTAGAACCGCGGAAGGAGCCCGGTCTATGGCCCTTGACGACATCTTCAACGCACTCGATGAGCAGGCAGACAAAGAGATCGAACAGCTGCTGAGCGACGCACAGGATCAGGCCGCCGCGATCGCCGCGGAAGCGGAGGATCAGGCGGCTGCGATTCAGCAACGGGTCGCCGACGCGACTGAGAAGGCGACGCGGGAGCGCGCCTCTAGGTCTGTCAATGCGGCACGCCTCGAATCGAAGAGACGCCTCGCGGCGGTAAAAGAGGAGTCCATCCGGCAGGTGTTCCAGGCCGCCGCGGACAAGCTCGCCACCGCCCGGTCGCAATCTGACTACGCGAACGTGTTCGGGGCTCTCGCTGCCGAGGCCACAGGCGGCCTTGCTGGCAACCTTGAGGTTCTGGTCGACTCAGCTGATGCCGCCCTCGCCGAGCGGACCGCCGCGGATCTCGGTCTCGATGTCACCATCAAGCCCGAGATAAGCACGTCGGGCGGGTTGATTGTCCGTACAGGCGGTGGTCGTATCATGCGTCGCAACACGTTCGAGGACCGTCTGGACAAGGCCGATGGCCTTATCCAGGCTGACGTCGCGGAGATTCTGTTCCAATGACCGGTCCCGCAACGACTCGCAACAAGGCCACTGGCGGCAAGGACTACGGATACGGCAACGCCCGCATCCGTGGCATGAAGTCGCGTCTTCTCGACGAGGCGTTCATGGAGGGACTGATCGCGGCCCCGGACATGAACTCTCTCATCCAGAATCTAGCCGATACCGAGTACGGTCCTGATCTCGATGAGGCGCTGATTCACGGCAGGACAGCCGCGTCGATTGACGAGGCCCTGAAGAACAACCTCGTGCGCACGTACCGCAAGGTCCAGGGCTTCTTGAACGACGAAGCGGGATACATAGTCTCCATGCTGCTTGGCCGCTGGGACATCTTCAACATCAAAACGGTGCTTCGCGGCAAGCACATGCATCTCCTCGCGGAGGAGATAGCGGAGGGACTTCTCCCAGCAGGGGCGTTGTCGCGCGTTGATCTTGACGCGCTAACGATGCTTCCTGACGTCAAGGCCGTTGTGGACACCGCGGCGACCTGGGGTCTGGCGTACGCACCTGCCATGCGCGGGGGGTACGTCGCATATATGCAGAGCGGGGAACTGGCCGATCTGGAGTTGGCGCTGGACCGATACTACGCTCAGACGGCCTTCGCGGCACTGACTGGTCGAAGTGCCAACGTCCGAATCGCTCGGGACATCCTCGGGATGCAGATCGACACGATGAATCTCGTGATGGTGTTCCGACTCCAGAAGGCGGATGTCGAGAGCATCAAGGTCGATGAGTTCTATCTCGACGGAGGCAGGTCGATCAGCTCGGATCTGTATCGCGAGTTGGCGCACATGTCAGACGTCGATGAGGTGCTCGATCGTCTGAAGGGAACGCCGTATGGGCTTACTCTCGACCAGGCGGTCTTAAAGTACCTGGAGGAAAACACCATCTCCGTCTTCGAGCGTGCGCTGGAGGACTACCACATGCGCAAGGCGCTTGCGGTTGGACGAGGGGATCCACTCGGGATCGGTGTCTCGATCGCCTATCTGTGGGCGAAGCAGAACGAGATCACGAACCTGCGTATCATCGTCAAAGGCAAGTCGGTTGGGATGCCCATCGATCGCGTGAGGGGAGAGCTGATCCTTGTATAAACTTGTCGTCCTCACGGACTCCGACACCGCGGATGGCTTTCGTCTTGCCGGTGTCGATGTCATCGTCGCGGATTCACAGGAGGCGGCGCGCAAGGAGCTCAACGGACTTGTCGACGACGAGTCGAGCGGCATTATCGCCGTGAACGAGCGCATGATGGGCGCGATTGACGAGCGGACGCAGAGGAAGATCGATTCCATCTACCGACCAATCGTCATCTCGCTGCCGATAAAGGAACAGCTCACCATGGGTGAGGATCATCGGGCGTATCTATCCCGCTTGATCAGAAGAGCAATAGGATTCGACATCACACTGAGGCGAGGCTGATGATAACCGGAAAGATTTCGAAGATTACGGGCCCAGTCGTCGTGGCGCAGAGCATGCTCGGTGCCAGGATGTATGACGTTGTCCGTGTTGGCCAAGAAGGCCTCATGGGTGAGGTTATTCGCCTAGAGGGGGACCTCGCGACGATCCAGGTCTACGAGGACACCTCCGGGCTCACCATCGGTGACGTCGTCAAATCGACCGAGGGTCCCCTGATGGTTCAGCTCGGCCCGGGCCTGCTGTCGTCAATCTACGACGGCGTTCAACGGCCCCTCCCGGTGATTGCCGAGCAGCACGGCGACTTCATCGAGCGAGGAACGGTCGCGGATGCACTTGATCGCGAGCGGAAATGGGCATTCGAACCCGTCGCCGAAGTGGGCCAGCAGGTCGCCGGAGGCGACGTGATCGGCACGACTCCAGAGGGCCAGACGATTCTCCACAAGATCATGGTGCCACCGAAGACGAAGGGCACCGTCTCGTGGGTTGCTCCCGCCGGAGAGTACACGGTGGACGAGGTCGTCGCCAAGATGGAGGACGGCACAGAACTCACGATGGTCCAGGAGTGGGCGGTCCGCCAGGGACGTCCATACGTCCGAAAGCTCGACCCCACGCACCCGTTCACGACGGGCATGCGCATTCTTGACACGTTCTTCCCGATCGCGCTCGGCGGAAACGCCATCATCCCGGGCGGTTTCGGCACGGGCAAGACGGTGACGCAGCAGTCCCTCGCGAAGTGGGCAGACGTCGACATCATCGTCTATGTCGGTTGCGGTGAGCGTGGCAATGAGATGACCGAAGTCCTCACGGAGTTCCCCGAACTCGAGGACCCGCGTACGAACGCCCCGCTCATGGATAGAACGGTGCTCGTGGCGAACACCTCCAACATGCCCGTGGCGGCACGAGAGGCGTCCATCTACGTCGGCGCAACGCTCGCCGAGTACTATCGGGACATGGGCTACAGCGTCGCAATGATGTCCGATTCCACGTCCCGCTGGGGAGAGGCGCTTCGCGAAATCTCAGGTCGCCTTGAGGAGATGCCCGGTGAAGAGGGCTATCCAGCTTACCTTGCCACGCGCTTGGCGTCATTCTATGAGCGCTCCGGTCGCGTGCAGCCCCTAGGCTCGGATGCAGAGCGCGTCGGGTCGGTCACGATGGTCGGCGCGGTATCCCCGGCCGGCGGTGACATGTCCGAGCCGATGACGCAGAACTCCCTGCGCGTGAGCGGAGCCTTCTGGGCGCTCGACACGTCACTTGCGCATCGCCGCCACTTCCCCGCGATCTCGTGGACGAAGTCGTACACCCTCTATCTGGGTCAGGTTGGCCAATGGTACGCCGAGAATGTCGCCGATGACTGGAACGAGTTGCGCGATCGAGCGATGTTCATTCTCCAGAAGGAGACGGAACTCCAGGAGATCGTGCAGCTCGTCGGACCCGATGCCCTGCCTGAGTCTGAGAAGATAATCCTCGAAGTCGCGCGTATGTTGCGCGAGGACTTCCTGCAGCAGTTCGCGTTCGACGATATCGATGCATACTGTCCGCCGAAGAAGCAGTATTGGATGCTGAAGACCGTTCTGACGTTCTACGACGCGGCGACTTCGGCACTGAACAGGGGCGTATCCCTTCGGCAGATTCTCGAACTTACTATCAAGGACGAGATCGCGGTGATGAAGACGACGCCCCACGATGAGGCGCTGGAGAAGCTTCCCGCGTTCAATCTGAAGTTGACCGAGGACATCGCAGAGATCGAGGTGTACTAGATGGCCCAGGACACCATACAGAAGCCAGCCGAGACGGCGAAGACGCCGCTCGTCTCGACCGACTATCGGACGATCAAGTACGTCACGGGCCCGCTGGTCTTCGTCGACAACGTCCATTCGGTTGCCTACAACGAGATGGTCGCTATTCGCATGCCGGACGGCACTCACCGGTCCGGCCAGGTCCTCGAGATCTCAGGTGACGTGGCCGTCATCCAGGTATTCGAGGGAACGCGGGGCATCGACGTCGATCAGACCGAGATCCGCTTCCTCGAGGACGTGGCGAAGATAGCCGTCTCTCCAGAGCTGCTGGGTCGCGTGCTCAACGGCGTCGGCAAGCCTATCGACGGGGGCGCACCAATCGTTCCCGAGGACCGGCTCGACATCACGGGCGCTCCCATCAACCCCTACTCGCGGGAGAAGCCGGCGGACTTCATCGAGACCGGCATTTCCGCAATCGACGGACTGAACACGCTGGTTCGAGGACAGAAGCTCCCGATCTTCTCGGGATCGGGTCTTCCCGCGAACGAACTGGCGGCGCAGATCATCCGCCAGGCGCGTGTTGTCTCCGGCGAAGAGTTCGCGATCGTGTTCGGTGCGATGGGTATCACGCACCGCGAGGCGAGCTACTTCATGTCGCAGTTCGAATCGACCGGCGCGCTCGAGCGAGTCGTCTTCTTCTTGAATCTCGCCGACGACCCGACGGTCGAGCGTCTCCTGACGCCGCGCTGTGCGCTGACGGTGGCCGAGTACCTCGCGTTTGAGAAGGACATGCAGGTACTCGTCGTCCTGTCGGACATGACGAACTACTGTGAGGCGCTTCGCGAGGTCTCGACCGCACGTGAAGAGGTTCCGGGACGCCGCGGCTACCCCGGCTACATGTACACGGACCTTTCGACCATCTACGAGCGTGCCGGCCGCATCAAGGGCCGTCCCGGATCGGTCACGCAGCTGCCGATCCTGTCTATGCCCGATGACGACATCACTCACCCGATCCCGGACCTCACGGGCTACATCACCGAGGGCCAGATCGTTCTTTCCAGGCACCTCCACCGCCGGGGCGTCTTCCCACCCATCGACACTCTCCCATGCTTGTCGCGTCTGATGAACCTGGGCATCGGTGAGGGCAAGACCCGCGAAGACCACCGTGCTGTCGCGAACCAGATGTACGCGGCCTATGCGCAGGGTCGTGACCTGCGGAAGCTTGTGGCGATCGTCGGCGAGGAGGCGCTCTCCGATACTGATCGTCGCTACTTGCGCTTCGCGGATGACTTCGAGCATCGCATCGTCGGTCAGGGTGACGAAGGTCGCAGTATCGAGGAGACGCTGACCATCGGGTGGGAGCTCATGGCGGGTCTGCCGCTAGGAGAACTCAAGCGCGTACGCGACTTCATCAGCAAGTACCATCCGAATGCCGCCGATGTCGCAGGCGACGTCTAGGAGATGAAGCATGGAGGAAGTCCGGCCAACACGGGCTGAGCTACTCGAACGGCGGTCCCAGATTCAGCTTGCCCAGCAGGGAATGGACCTGTTGAAGCAGAAGCGAGACGCGCTGCTTATTGAGTTTATGGGCGTAATGGATGAGACGCTGCGCCTTTCCGAATCGCTGCAGAAGAACGTCTCTGAAGCGCAGTACTCCCTCGCCGTCGCCAAGGCGGTCGATGGGACGGTTGCGCTCCGTTCGGCAGGTATGGCCACGAAGGGCGAGGTAGTCGTGGACATGACTGGTACGAAGATCATGGGCGTTTCTGTCCCTGTCGTCACGAAGGGCGAGAGCCCCATTCGAACCTCATTCACCCGAGGCTATGCGGTTACGGGCATTTCCTCACGCGTTGACGAGACGGCCGACAAGTTCGAGCAGATTCTGGATGTCATCATCGAGTACGCGGACATCGAGACCCGGCTGAAGCGACTTGGCGAGGAGATCCAGAAGACCAACCGGCGCGTCAACGCGCTAGAGCAGGTGACCGTGCCCCAGCTCAAGGAACAGGTGAGCTACATCCGCCAGACGCTCGACGAGCGTGCGCGCGAGGACCTCTTCAGGCTGAAGAAGGTCAAGAAGAAGATCGAGCGCAAGAAGGCCGCGGCTCAGGGCGGAGGCTCCTAGCTGTTGTAGTGCCGCGCTTGAAACAGGTCGTGGGGCGGTGTCGCCTACCGGGGGGTGTCCGATACCGTCCCACACATCCTGCACCGGGTCCCGCGGAGGTGCAAGTGCATTTCGCGCGGACTGCCGATTTTATGCGGAGAAGAGAACACCGCCTCGTTGAAGGCGGTGTTCCAGCAACCGGGTCCCCCGAGGCCCGGTTCAGCCCTTTGCCACGACGATTGCTTTGACGTCGTTGAGCACGTCCACCGCGTTTCGACTGTGCTTGCGCAAGTCGCGGCCGTGCTGGAGGATGACGCGCAGGTCATGGAGCGAGAGCTTGCCGAAATGGAGATCGTCCCACTCGGCGCGGGCGACATAGGCCCATAGCTCGCCAAGAACCCACTCGAGCTCTTCCACCTCGTGGTTGGTCAGGGAGGCCCACTGATCCTTGAGCCCCTGGCGCATACGCTGGACGGATCGCTCGACGGCCTTGCCCTTCTTCAGCTGGAAGGCTCGCATCCCGATATCTTCGTCGGTCACGTCAGGTCGGTTGTTCATGGGTGCCCTCACTCCTCTCGCCATTTTCTTTCGTCGCCGACCTCGGCTTTCCTTGTTTTAGAATGGTTGCAGCAGGTAGGCTAGCCTCCTCGGGAAGGGTGTCAATGGAGTTCAACGAAGTACTCTCTCAGCGTCGCAGCGTGCGGCACTACAGCAATCGAAGCGCGGTAAGTGACTCCGACATCCGGGCGCTTCTGCTTGCGGGGATCACGGCTCCGAGTGCCGGAAACATTCAGCCGTGGCGTTTCACGGTCGTTCGTGGCATCGAGGCACGCGAGCGACTGGCCGAGGCGCTGCATCAGAAGTGGGCGACCGCCGCCCCTGTCTCGATCGTCGTCTCCGTGGACCCACGACCCTGTGCGGCCCGCTACGGGGAGCGTGGCGAACGGCTATACGCGATTCAGGATACTGCGGCTGCGGTCGAAAACATCCTGCTCGCAGCCGTCGACCGTGGTCTGGCGTCTTGCTGGATCGGAGCGTTCGACGAGAAGGCCGTCAGGGAAGCACTGTCGATTCAACAGCCGGTCACTCCGGTGGCTATCTTGCCGATCGGCTACTCCGCCGAGTCTTCCGGCAAGCCGGCGCGGCGTCCGATTGACGAACTCACGACATGGCTGTAGGAGTGGGTGTGGAATCCGGGTGAGCGCAGACCATCTGAGTCTCGAAGAACTCCAGGAAGACATCGGCGATTGTCGCCGCTGCTCGCTGTGGAGTACTCGCACCACGCTTGTCTTCGGCGTGGGCAATCAGCGCGCCACTGTGATGTTCGTAGGCGAAGCGCCGGGCAAGAACGAGGATCTCAAAGGCGAACCGTTCGTGGGCGCGGCGGGGAAGCTGCTGGACGAGCTGTTGGAGTCCGCAGAACTCGATCGCTCCCTGGTCTACATCGCGAACATTCTGAAGTGTCGTCCGCCTGGCAACCGGGATCCCCAGCAACATGAGATCGATACGTGCACCCCGTTTCTCAGAGAGCAGGTGCGCCTCATCGACCCCAGGGTGATCGTGACACTCGGCAACTTCGCGACCAAGTTCATACTGAAGACCACAAGTCCCATCACGCGGGTTCGTGGCACCGTACAACAGGCAGGGAAGTACACCGTGCTGCCGATCTTTCACCCGGCGGCCGCTCTGTACGACAACACGAAGCGAGATGTCCTCTTTGAGGACTTTCGTAGACTCAAGGAGCTCATCGCCCCGGTTGCGCCCGATTCGGCCGAGACCAGCGAAGTCGACTCCGGTGGGCGTGACGCGCCCGTTCAAGGCACGCTGTTCCAGGAATGAGCCGGATGGTAGATCAGACGCTCACGACAGACTCCGAGAATGCCACAGTCGCCGCCGGGCGCGCTCTGGCACCTCTGCTCCGACGCGGAGACGTGCTGCTCCTGAGCGGCGATCTGGGCGCCGGCAAGACGTGTATGACGCGCGGTATCGCGGAGGGACTGGGTGTCGTCCATGCCGTTACCAGCCCGACATTCAATATCCTCATTGTGCATCGCGGCAGGATACCTCTGCACCACTTCGACCTCTACCGACTCGAAAGCGCGTCACAACTCGAGGACATCGACTACTGGGGGACGCTGGAGGCGGACGGAGTGTCGATCGTCGAGTGGGGCGACCGCTTCCCTGAGGCCATCCCCGAAGACTGTCTTACCGTCGCCATCGCGATCGCGGATGACGACTCCCGGCGACTGCGAATGACTCCGCGGGGTTCACGTTCGGCGGAGCTTGCGCGCGGGTGGATCGCGTCGTGCCAGGGCGTGCACGGCGTTGCGGTCGAAGGCGTGACCGGGCCATGAGCCCTTTGGTGCTCGCTCTCGACACGGCCACAGATTCGTGCGCGCTTGCCCTCGGCGAGAGAGACGGCGATGCGGTCACCGTGATCAGCGTGGGTGATTTCGAAGCGCCGCGAGCCGCCCTCGGGCGGTT
>JAENZW010000280.1 GCA_016841065.1 Actinomycetota bacterium | reverse complement strand
GAGCCCCAGCAGGATGCTGTGTCCGAATGTCGCGCGCAGCTCGCGGTATGCGCCTCCCTGGTCTCGGAGCCGCAATGCCGCGCGTGCAAGCGCTACGATGAACCCGGCGACGATGACGGAGGCGCCCGCGATCTCGAAGAGGGTCGACACCTGTCGCATGAGCTCCTTCATTCGCGCGAAGCCTCCTTCGGCCCTACCGGCTGACCGCTCGCGCCTCGGCGTCCAGGACCTTCAGGTTGGTGCCGATGGGGTTGGCTCTCAGAGCCATGGCACCCCACACGAGGTTGTTCGCCATGTAGCGGGCGGTCCTGTTGGTGTAGAGATGCTTGTCGCCACCGGCTTCGATGTAGCTCGGACCCGGTCCCGCGTCTCCGACCCAGTAGCAGTCGACGTTGGGCGGCACCATGCATCCGAGATGCGTGAGGTTGAACAGCGTGGTGGCGCAGCAGTCGTGCGCCCCGTCCTCGTTGCCGGTGACGATCACGCCTCCGACCTTGCCGTAGAGCGGATACTGCCCCGTGACCTCGTCTCCTTCGGCATAGGTGCCGTCGAGGCGCTCCATCACCAACTGCGCGACCGAAGAGCGGACGCCGAACCAGATCGGCATTGCGATGACGAGGATGTCGCAGGCGTTGACGCGCTCAAGGATCGTCGGCCACTCGTCGCCCTCGCCCTCATCAGATGAGACGCCGAAGGCCACCTTGTGGTCGGTCACCCGGATCGTCTCGCTCTCGACGTCCAGCTCGGCGAGGAGTGCGGCGACCTTGTCGATGAGTGCCTGGGTGTTCGAGACCTCCGACGAGCTCTTGAGCGTGCAGTTCAGGAAGAGCGCATGCAGCTTCATGAGACCGCCTTTCCGTTGACCAACTCGGCGCGATCCGTGGGGGCAACGCAGAGTATGTGGGTCAGAAGTCGGCCAACGACCGGGAGCTTGGTATAGATACCCAAGTCGAAGGTGCCAGCAACTCGGCCCCGGGCATACGGCGGTCCGAGACGGCGCGAAAGCGGTCGGTCTGCGATACACTTTCACCAGCCGAATACGCATGTCGCTGGCGGGGTTCTTGGCGACGGCCCGGCGGCCGAAACAAGCTCGTGAACACACGAAGGAGATGCCGTGACACAGGGCCGGGGGGACTTCTGCACGCGCTGCGGAACACCGTTCATCGGCGACAACAGCTTCTGTACGAAGTGCGGGACCCCGCGTAGACAGCCCTCGCCAGCCGGCACCACCCCGTCGGCACCTTCGCAAGCGACTTCGTTCCAGGCGTCGGCGGCGTTCGGCACGGTCGCCCAGGCCGCCGGTGCAGCGACCGCGTTCGCTGCGGTGCCCTGGCAGACGATCATCGCCGGACAGACCCCTGACCTGAGGGCAATGCTCGCCATGGCCGCAACGCCCACCCTCCGCGGAGCGGTGCAGGCCTCGCTGCGCAAGACCGGGCTCTCGATGGCGGCCACCACTGTGCTCGACGTCGCGGTCGCTGTGATCACGGGCGGCACCGGAGCGCTGGCGGCGGTCATTCCCCGTGCGGTCGGCGGCGGGCTGACGTCGATTCTCTCGCTCGTCACGGGCACGCAGGGCCGCCCGCTCCGCCAGGTGACGGGCTATGTTTCACTCGTGACCGCGCTTGTTCCGGTCGTGTCGCTTTCCCTGGCGCTCGTCAACC
>JAENZW010000279.1 GCA_016841065.1 Actinomycetota bacterium | reverse complement strand
GCCGAAACACGTTTTGCCGTCCACGGTGGCCGTGATCCCCTTGACGCGTATGTCGTATCTGACATATCCTCGGGTCGATGAGCACGCGCGTGAACAAGTCCCTGGTCTGGCTCCACGGCGAAATCAAGACGCCACCGCTTTCTGCCACCGCGCGGCTTGAAGCGGGTGTCTTGCTTCGTCGGTTGCAGCGAGGCGACTCGTTCGGCCTGCCGCACTCGCGACCCATGCCGGTGATCGGTTCCCGATGTCACGAGCTGCGCATCGTTGACGAGAACGCGACGTGGCGGATCGTCTACCGCATCGGCACCGATGCCATCGTCATCGGTGAGGTGTTCAGCAAGAAGACGCAGGCGACCCCGAAGTCGGTCATCGACGCCTGCACGCGCAGGTTCAAGGAGTTCGACGCCATCATTGGCGGGAAGGAGTGAGCGACGTGGACAAGACGAAGAGGACTCGACTCGAGGCCGCCGGGTGGCGCGTCGGCGACGCCTCTGATTTTCTCGAGCTGACCGCTGAAGAGGCCGCGTTCGTTGAACTGAAGATCGCGCTCGCAGACTACCTGCGCGACATCCGCGTCCAGCACGGCTGGACACAGACATACGTGGCGCGCGCTCTTGGCTCCAGCCAGTCCCGGGTTGCCAAGATGGAGGCGGCAGACGCGTCGGTGTCGGTCGATCTGCTCGTGAAGTCGCTGCTGACACTCGGTGCTTCTCGCAAGCAGGTCGGCCAGGTCATCGCACGGGCGGCATAACCCGCGCGTCAACACAGACAGCGCGGCGTGTGAGGTATTCTCGGCAAGGAAGAGCGTGTGACCGCGCTGCTGGTTGCGCGCAACACAGTTCGGCGCACCATCCCGGGGGGTGTTCCGATGGACATGAGCGCGACCACTACCATCGCGAGGTCACCCGAAGACGTCTACGACTACGTCAAGGACCCGACTCGGGACGTGAACTGGCGTACTGGAATCACCGATTCCGGAATGCGCTCGGACGGGCCTGCGGGCGTGGGCTCGATCGGATATGACGGGGGCAGGAACTTCGAGACAGTGTGGCGAGTGACCGGGCTGGAGCCAACACGTAGTGTCGACTGGGAGTTCATCGAGGGTCCACTGAAGGGCAGGGGCGGCTACAGGCTGGAACCGGTAGCGACGGGTACGCGATTCACCCTTGTCGCCGACGTTGAGCCGTTGGGTGCGATGAGGTTCCTCGGTCCCGTATTCGGCTGGATGGTCCGCCGCTGGAACCGCACGGACGTCGGGACGCTCAAGCGCGTTCTGGAATCCGAAGAGACACCACCGGTGGACCGACGGGGCGCCGAACAAGCGCATCGAGCCGAACGCCAAGAGCTAGAATGACCTGAAGCACGCATGAGCGTCTGCTCATGCGCAGAACGGTTGGGCGAGATTCGCGATGGCCTCTGCTCCTGGGCATCGGCGGCGCGATTCGCGAAGCTGCGGCAATCCTGTGGAGACGCTCGAGTGGGCGGGCGACCTCCTCCTCACTGCAAGGTCACTGCGATGCCGCGGTCGCGCAGATACTCCTTGACCTCGCGCACCGTGAAGGTGCGGAAGTGGAAGACCGACGCGGCCAGCACGGCGTCGGCATGGCCTTCGGTGACGCCCTCGTAGAAGTGCTCCAGGGTGCCCGCGCCGCCCGAGGCGATGATGGGCAGCGAGACCGCGTCGGC
>JAENZW010000278.1 GCA_016841065.1 Actinomycetota bacterium | reverse complement strand
CGCCAGGCGGGCATCTCTGCTGGGGCTTGGCGTGTGGACCGCCGGGACCTCGAACGCCACCGCGCGCGGGACGGGAGCGCTGGACCCGTCCAGCCTGAAGTTCGAGAATCCGTTCGCCGGCGGCGTCTTTTCGGTGGGGCTGTTCTCTGGCGGCGGGCGCGCGGGTGGCGACGCGTCCCCGGCGCCGGACGCGCCTGCTTCTGCCGAGGACGGCCTGTCGCTGTCGATCGGCCGCTTCGCTGCAGTCGTGTACACGCTCGGGCCGATCGGATGGCTCATCGAGGCGCTCGTGACCGCCGCAATCGTCAAGTATGTCGTCAGAATGCGACCGGCCCTCATCTTCGAGGGCGGGCTTGCCGACACGACACACACCATCCCCGGAGACCACTCCGGAGGCATGTGATGCGCATAGGCGCGATAGATCAGTCGGCGACCTTGGGCGGTTCGTGGCTCCACCGCGCCTCGCCGAAGGCGAAGCTCGTCGCATTCGTGCTCGTGCTCGGTGCGATCGTGGTCACATGGAACGTGCTCGTCGTCGCCTCGCTGTTGCTCGCGTTGATGGCAGTCGTCGCTTCGGCAGGTCTCAGGCCCCGGCTGGCGTACGGTCTGGCCGCGTACCCATCGGTGTTTGCGCTGGTCTTCGCGGTGTCTTCGGCACCGAACGTACTGATGGGAAGCGTGATCGTACTCAAGGCCGTGAGCGCCGCGCTCGCTGCAGTCATCATCGTACTCAGCACGCCGTACCCCTACGTGTTCGCACCGCTTCAGCGAGTGCTGCCGGGGATCGTCGGCGACGCCCTGCTGATGACGTACCGCTCGATGTTCCTGCTGCTGGAGAAGCTGTCGAACCTGCTGCGCGCAGTTCGCCTTCGTTCCGGACTTCGAGCGGGTCACCCGATACGCTCGGCCAAGGCGACGACGATGTCTCTCGGCGCCCTGCTGCTGTACTCGTTCGACCTCGCCCGGCGCGACTACGACGTGATGCGCCTGCGTGGATACTCCGGTCGCCTTCACGTCACTGTGCCGAGAAGCACGTCGCTGTCGCGTGACACTGCGATGATCGGCGCAGCCACGCTACTCCTCGGCATGAGCGCACTGTGGCGCGTGTCTGCTACGACGCTCAACCCGTACAGCTGGCTTCCGCCGCTGGTCTCGCTGACCTTACTGTCAATCGCAACCGTCTCTCGATGGAGGACGACATGAGCGCCGACACCCACTCCGGCACCCGCCCGCGGGTGCACGACCCGGCCCACGCGCACGCCGCTTCGGCCGCAGACGAGATCGTGCACGTGAGCTGCGTTAGACACTCCTACGAGGACGGCACGAGCGTGCATCTGTGCGGCCTCGACTTCGTCGCCGGTCGTGGCCAGCGAGTGGCCGTGCTGGGCCCGAACGGCTCCGGCAAGACGACGCTGATGTACCACATTCTCGGGCTCCTTCGGAGTCAGGAGGGCGTGGTGCGCGTCTTCGGCGAGGACCCCGGCAAGAACTGGGAGCGCATCCGTCAAAGAGTCGGCGTCGTGCTGCAGAACGTCGAGGAGCAGATCCTGGCGCCGACCGTGGCCGACGACGTCGGCTTCTCGCCGAACCAGTACGAACTTGCCGAAGACGAAGTCGGGCGCCGGGTGTCATCGGCGCTTGCTGCTCTGGGCATCGAGCACCTGCGCGCGCGCGTGCCGCACAACCTC
>JAENZW010000277.1 GCA_016841065.1 Actinomycetota bacterium | reverse complement strand
CTACTCGCTGTCTGTCGACGGACGCACGCTCGCGTTCATCGACACGTCCGGCAAGAAGGCCGTCGTGGCGTTTGCGGATGTCGACACCGGCGTGGTCACGAAGTCAGCGACCGTCACCGACTTCCCGACCACTCCGATTGCGTGGCTCGCCGGCGACTCGGCCGTGGTGTGTGTCAAGGACGACATGAATCTCCTCCGCGTTCCTATCACAGGCGATGCCGAAGAGCTGATTCCCGTCGCGGGTGAGCGCACCGTCTTCGGCACGTCGCCCAACGGAGCGGTCCTTGCGTACGTCGGCCCGGACGCGTCCACGCTGACGCTGCGCTATCCGGACGCTTCGACGAGGGCGTTGCCGCTTGCGGACGTGAGCGCGGTGGCCGTCGGCTACGACCGGCTCTACGTTTCCTATCTCGGCTCGGCCCGAATCGAGAGCATGCGCCTCGACGGGACGGAGCGACGGCAGATCGTCGGCGCTCCCGCGAGCGGTCTGGACAGCGCCTGGGAGGGACTGACGGTGTCGCCGGACGGCACGCGGCTCGCGTTCAGTGAGCTATTCAACGACGGCTACTCACGCGCCTACACGGTGCAGCCCGACGGCAAGGGCATGAAGCCGCTGTGGGTGCGCCGAGACACGTACTTCGTACGCTGGCTGGCCGACAGTAGTGGAGTGCTGTTCATCGAGGGCAACGAGTGGCAAGGCGAGCCGACGGCTCTCATGCGGGCGAACGCGGACGGCACGGGGCGACGCGAGATCGCGAAGGGCGTGGGTTTGTAGGCGTTCCGCTAGCACAATACATCTGCCATCTTGTCCATTCCCCCAGCTAGAGGTATACTCCGACGCCATAACTCGATATTGCATTCGGCGCTGACGGGGAGAAGTAGAGGCCAATCTCGGCCACAGAGAGTCGGGGAGCAAGCTGGAAGCCCGACCCGAGACGTCTTGAAACTGTCCCCCGAGCCACCCGGAAGAACGGCGTGTCGCCTGCACGAGCGGACGATCTCCGCGAGGCGGCAGGTCAAGTAGATCGGGTCGGTGGCATCCGTTATCTGCCGCACGAGTGGGCGCGTCTCTCTTCGGCCAGGGACACCATATGCCGAAGACGGAGGCGCCAAGCGGGGTGGTACCGCGGGAGTTTTCGCTCTCGTCCCGGCGTGGGCGTGAGCATGCGTCCGCGGCTTTGTTGTTTTCGGGGCCATCTCGAGGTGTGAGTTCACACCGGACGTGCGGCACGAACGGAGGTCCACCGCCCGAACGAGGGAGGACGGACGATGGACCTGCGTAGCACTGCGATGAAAGGCGGGGCCGCCAAGGCGCCGCACCGCAGCCTGCTCAAGGCTGACGGTCTCACCGACGAGGAGATCTCGCGGCCGATCGTCGCAATCGTCAACTCCGTCAACGACATCATTCCCGGGCACCTGATGCTCGACAAGATCGCTGACGCGGTCAAAGCCGGCGTCTACATGGCCGGCGGCACCCCGCTCGAGTTCGCCACCATCGGCGTGTGCGACGGCATTGCGATGAACCACGAGGGGATGCGCTACTCGCTCGCATCTCGCGAGGTCATCGCAGACAGCGTCGAGCTCGCCGTCCAGGCGCACGCGTTCGACGCGATGGTGATGATCCCGAACTGCGACAAGATCATCCCCGGCATGCTTATGGCGGCCGCGCGCCTGGACCTCCCCACGGTCGTGGTC
>JAENZW010000276.1 GCA_016841065.1 Actinomycetota bacterium | reverse complement strand
CCACCGGCTAGTTCATGCGCTGGAACATCCCGGCCGGCGGGGACTACTTCGGCGGGTTCGGCATCGGCCACCTGTGGTTCATCATGTTCCTGTTCGTGCTGTCGCTCGTCGCGCTACCGCTTCTGCTGTCGCGGCGAACCGATCGCGGCCGCGCGTCTTGCGAGCGCTGGGCGCGTCGGCTCGCGAATCCCGCGTGGTGGCTGCTGCCGGCGGTCATCCTGTGGCTCACCGAGGGGCTCGAGATACCCGGCGGACCACCGCTCTACTTCCTCGCGTGGTTCCTCTTCGGCTACGTGATCATGCACGACGAATCCTTCGCCCGCCTTGCCGAAGACCGGCGCTGGGTCACGCTCGTGATCGGCGTCGCTATTTGCGCGGGCTACACAGCGGCGTGGCAGTGGCGAGGCACGTTGCCGGACCCGTCGTGGCCTCTCGCGGGCGTGAACATCGTCGGCATGCTCGGCGCCTGGATGGTCATCCTCGGGCTGATCGGCATGGGCCGCAAGTATCTCGACAAGCCGTCAGCCGCGCTGGCGTACCATGCCGAGTCCTCCTACCCCGTCTACATCCTCCACCAGACCGTGATCGTGGTCGCGGCATACTACGTCGTGCGCATGGGCGGCGGGGGTGCAGTCCAGTGGCTCGCGCTGTTCGTGGTATCGGTGACGGTCACGTTCGCGCTCTACGAGGTCGTGCGCCGGGTGGGCGTGCTGCGATTCCTCTTCGGCATGCGAGCGAGGGCAAACGCGAGCAGCGTCTCAGCGACTCACACGTGACGTGAGCGCGGACTCCAGGTCCTGCGCCAGGATGCGGATGTAGAGTCTCAGCGAGCGCTCGAACACGTAGCGCACGTCCCAGTAGACTGTCTCTTCAAGAGCCATACCCTCCGCGCGACGCGCCTGCGCGTAGCCGGTCACGCCCGGTTTGGCGTGCCACTTCACGCACTGCCAGAGCTCGTGGGTGCCAAAGGACTCCGGCGGCTCCGCTGTCGGCCCGACCAGACTCATCTCGCCGGAAAGCACGTTGATCAGGCTCGGAACGCGCTCAAGACCGAGGCGGGCCACGAGGCGCGACCCGAACCGGGGTGTCCGCATCGAGTGGAGCCGAAATGGCCGCAGATCCTTGCCGAGCCTCATGCTGCCGAAAAACACCGGCTCCGGGGACTCGATGCGCGCGAACAAGGCGAAGAGCAGCGTGAGAGGGGTGAGGAGCACCAGAAGAACGAGAGCGAACACGATATCCAGGGCGCGAACAAGCGCTGACGCCGTGTGTGACAGACATTTCGGAGCGACGGTCTCCTCGGCCCATGGCGGGATGACGCCGGGCACATAGGACGGCAGGGACGCCGCCGCCTCATCGGCGCACACGATGCGCCTGGGCAACACAACGACCGTTTCGGCAATCCCCTTGACTCTGGTCGGTGTGGCCACGGCGCCGGAACCGTGGGTGTTCGGAGTGGAAGACACACGAGCCTCTCTGTTTGTCTGCGTCTTCAGCATCCGCCTGGGACGCGCGCGCGACAATCGGCCACAGGCCCGAACCGCGAGTGTTTGGCACGCGAAAGCCATCATCCGCAAGTAGGAGTACCCGCCCGTGGTGCCCCTGCGGTTCCATCCGCGCGGAGTCGGCGGAGCGGTGGCCGAAAACGCACTAACCGACCGGGCCCACCCCCTGCGGCGTGCCCTCCCCCTCGTCC
>JAENZW010000275.1 GCA_016841065.1 Actinomycetota bacterium | reverse complement strand
GGACGAAGACGGCTGATCCGGACGGTATTGTGGCGTTCATCGCGTCTCTTCGGCAGATGGCTCTGCCTTTCGCTTGAGACGCCACGGGCGACCCGGCGTCGGCTCCAGGTGCACGGCCATGGGAGCCTGCCACCCGCGCTTGATCGCGAGGATTCGGATCGTGACCGTCACCAGCACCGTCACGATGAGAGCGACGGGTTTGACGATGTTGAGCCACGACACGAGCATCACGTAGAGCGAGGAGCCCATGATCGCCGCGGTGGCCGAGAGGGTTCCCGGCCTCATGACCTGTGGTGTCTCGTTGCAGAGTATGTCGCGGATCATGCCGCCGCCGACGCTCGTGATCACTCCCAGGAGCACCGCGGGAATCACGGTGAGTCCCGCACCGAGGGCTTTGTCGGCACCTACGACGGCGAAGAGGCCGAGCGACACGGCATCCAGGTAAAGGAACGGGCGGTGCAGGCGTCGGTAGGCCGACGCGAAGAAGAAGCCGAATCCGGCGGCGAGGAGCGCCACGCCCAGAAGGCGGGGGTTCAGGAACGCCGCGATACCGTGGTCTTGCAGCAAGACGTCGCGCAGCATACCGCCGCCGAGGGCGTTGGCGATCGCGAGGATGATGATGCCGGTGATGTCCATGCGACGCTCGTCGGCATGGACGGCACCGGAGAGCCCGCCGAAGAAGGCCGCTGTCAGCTCGTACGCCGCTGGCACTCTGACAATCATGCCCGTCACGGGTGCGGTAGTCGTGAGTACCGAGGGCAGGGCGTTCGCGATCGCGTTGGGTATTCCCGTCTCGATCAGGCTCGCAAGCCCGGTCGGCCCGACTTGAGGCGTCGCGGCCACGGTCGCGCTGGCTACCATGGAGGCTGTTGTGACGAGGGAATCAAGCATGCCGAAGGTACACCTCTGGAGCGTCGGAGTCGGCTGTGCGGACCGTCGAAGGATCCCGGGGCTGCATTGTGCACGACACAAGGTGATTCTTCCCGAGAACGTCGCCGTCCCGTTGCGAAGGTCGGCGGCGGGCTTCGAGGACTGCCCGGTCACGCTCGGGAGGGGGGCAATTGTGCCATCCAATCGACTCCATTGAGCTCGTTTGGTGGGACAATCTGTAGCAGCGGTTGCGACGGATCAAGTCGTGCGGGGTTTGATCTACGGAGGGGGAGCCATGGACCCGGACCAGTCCGCGCAGACAGGCGCGGGGGGCGTCGGCTCGCTGGTGAGCGAGTACGCCGAGGAGATCAGCGGACGAGCCAAGGCATCTGCGCAGAACAATCTCTCGCTCAGGGGCTGCGCGTTGTGCGGTGACAGCATGCTGACGCGCAGAGGAGAGGACGTTACGATCGTCGCTCCGCGTGCGGGAAAGGGCACGCAAGCCTTCTACCTGACTACGCTCATATTCTTCGCTTTCGGACTGGCAGCGGTGATGGTGCTGGGTCTGCCGCTGATGTCATGGGGCGCAACAAACCTCAACTACGAAAGCGACGTGGCAGTGTTCAGGGGTGCTGCGTTTGTGGCGGTAGTACTCTTCGTGCTGAACCGGACGACCGCCTCGCTCGCGGGTCGCAGCGTTGCCGAAGAGGTGCACGTGCGCCGCTCGGACCTGAAGGTCAGGCGCTCCGGTCGCAACTACGTTCTCCGCGGACCGCTGGGGCGAAACGGCAAGAAGGCACTCATGGTGCTCAAGCCCGAAGGCAAGGCA
>JAENZW010000274.1 GCA_016841065.1 Actinomycetota bacterium | reverse complement strand
GGGGGGGGGTTCCGCGGCGACGGCGGCCAGTCGGCCGTACCGGATGTTGTCGGCGATCGGCCCCACGAACAGGAAGGGCTCCTGGAGCACGATACCGAGGTTCGACCGGAGTGATTGGAGCGTGACCTCTCGCAGGTCGTGTCCGTCAACGCACACGGAGCCGGTGGTCGGGTCGTAGAAGCGGGCCACCAGGTTCACGAGCGTCGTCTTGCCAGCGCCGGTCGGCCCCACGATCGCGAGCGTGGTCCCCGCCTCGACGGTGAGATCTACGCCGTCGAGCACCTTCGGTCCGGTGGCATAGGAGAAGCCCACGTCCCGGTACTCGATGCGCCCTTCGGGCCGTCCAACGGACACAGCGTCGGGTGCGTCGGTCACGTCTGCCGGCGTGTCGAGCAGTTCGAAGACGCGTTCTCCGCCGGCGAGGGCCGCTTGCGTCTCGGCATAGAGGCTCGAGAGCTGGCTCACGGCGTTGAAGAACTGCCGCGCGTAGCTGAAGAACGCGACCACCACGCCGATGGTGACGATATTGCGGGTCGCGAGCCATCCGCCGTAGCCCGCGACGAGCGCTGTCGCACCGGTCGAGATGATGCTCAGCACCGGTGAGAATGCCGAAGAGACCGCGGAAGCCGAGATGTTCGCGTCGCGGTTCGCGGCGTTGCGGTTCGCGAACATCGAGCGGTTGACCTCTGTGCGGTTGAACGCCTGGGCCACCTTGATGCCGGCGAGCTCTTCGGCGAGGGTAGCGGAGACGTCGCCGATCGCTTCCTGTCGACGTCGGAACGCGCGCCTCGCGATCGCGGCGAACAGCCGGGTCGTTGCCCACATGAGCGGGAGCACGGCGAGCGTTGCCAGGGCGAGTCGCCATTCGAGCAGGAGCATGCCGATGAGCGTTGCGGCCAGCCCGAGGCTCGAGCCGAGCACGCGCCGGAAGCCTTGCGAGAGGAAGCTGTTGACCTGCTCGATGTCGTTGATGAGGCGGCTCATGATGTCGCCGGACTCGCTCGTCTCGAAGAACCCGACAGACAGCTCCTGTATCTTGCCGAAGATCTCCTCGCGCACGGTGAAGAGAGCGCGTTGTCCCGCATCGCCGAGCATGAGTATCTGGGAGCGCTGGGCCCACCAGCCGCCGATCGTCGCTACGAAGAGCAACACCACTGGAAGCACCAGGACCGAAGAATCGCGGGTGGTTTCAGCCGCTCTCAGTGCCTCGTCGATGATGCGTCCCGTCAGCGCCGGAGTCAGCGCTTGCGTGCCGGAAGCTAGGACGAGCCAGGCCAGCGCCCCGTAGACGGCCTTGCGGTGCGGGCGCAGGTAGCGCAGAAGTCGTCTCACGACGCTCCAGGTCTGACGAGGCCGATCGTCTTTGGCGAGCGACTTGAGGGACACTCCGCGTGCCATCAGCCCTCACCGTCCTCGGGCAGGGAGCACGAGTCCGGCTTCGGGATATCTTCGGCTCCGACGAGTTGGCTCGCGGCGATCTCGGCGTACAGGCACGAGTGCTCGAGCAGTTCATCGTGCGTTCCCGAAGCGGCCACCCGACCCTCATCGATGACAAGGATGAGATCGGCTCGCTTCACGCTCGAGAGTCTCTGGGCGATGACGAATGTCGTACGTCCTGCCATCAGCGCATCGAGGTTCGAACGAAGCGCTGCTTCGGTCTCTGCATCCACTGACGACGTGGAATCATCCATGATGAGGATGCGGGGGTC
>JAENZW010000273.1 GCA_016841065.1 Actinomycetota bacterium | reverse complement strand
GCGAGCACCGAGAGGCCAGCCGACCACGGGACGGTCCGCCAACTGAGCGACGCGCGCATGGTCACCGACACCGCTTCGAGCGACGAGCGGTGACGCTTCGCCCATTCCTGTCGCGCAACGACGCGGAGCACCATGTCGTGAAACCAGTCTGCACTCGCGACTGCGGTGCCGACCACGCCCACAACGAGCACCGCCGGCACGACCCAGGCCCTGCCGGCATCCAGAAGAGACAGTCCCCCGAGGGCGAGAACGCACAGCGCCAGAACGTCGGCGACCCGCTCGGCAAGCACGAGCGCCACGCCGGGCGCCATCGGCAAGGCCGCGATGTCTCGAGCCAACCACGGTTTGAACACCTCGCCCAGCCTGCCGGGCGTCAAGGTCATCGTCTGGCCGGCAAGCTGCAGATAGATCGCATCAGCCAATCCGACGCGACACCCTGCGATACGCATAAGCTGCCGCCAACGCAGTGCACGGACACCGAAGCCCGCAAGCGCCAGCAGAAGCATCGCGAGCAGGTCTCGGAGCGGGAAGGACCGCAGCGATTCGCGCACGGCGGACACGTCCGTGAGCAGCGCCAATACCGCGTACACGAACACGCTCGCGAGTCCCGCGACTATCAACCCGCGTACGATGCGACTCGTGGCCACTGCGATCCAATCGTTTGCCGGTGCCGGGCCGTCATCGTAGGATACCAACGGAATATCTCACACCCGAAGTGACCATCCGGAGCGCAATTTGCTCGTGTGACTGTGGCTTCAGTCGATTCGCTACCACCAAAGAGAGACCTGGAGGTGTCGGCCCGACCGTGTCTTCGCGTGATCTCATCCTTCTCATGCGCCCCAAGGACTGGACGAAGAACCTTCTCGTGTTCGCCGCAGTCGTCTTCGTCGGTGATCTGTTCGAGCCATCTCACCTGCTAGTCGTCTCGCTCGCGTTTATTGCGTTGTGCCTCGTATCGAGCGGCGTATACGCTGCAAATGATGCCATCGACGCGCCGCTCGACGCCGAACACCCGATCAAGCGAGACAGACCGGTGGCCGCCGGTCGTGTCTCGCGGCGTACCGCCTTCATCGTCTCCGGTGTGCTCGTTGTTCTCGGTCTCGCACTCGCTGCCGCACTGGAATGGCACTTCCTCGTCGTGGTTCTCGTCTACTGGTTCGTACAGGTCGCCTACAGCGTTCGGCTCAAACACGTGATTATCGTGGATCTCCTCGCAATTGCCGCCGGGTTCGTTCTGCGGGCCATTGCTGGTGCCGCCGTTATCGGCGTCTTCGCCTCCCCGTGGCTCATCCTCTGCAGCGGACTGCTCGCGCTCTTCATGGCGGCGGCGAAACGCCGTCATGAGCTTATTCTGCTCGAAGAATCATCCATCGATCATCGCCCTGTCCTTGCCGAGTACTCGGCCGAGATGCTCGACAGCATCATGACGACGCTCGCCGCGACGACCATCTCCTCGTACGCGCTCTATGCGTACTTCTCGTCGATGACGCCCTACTACCTCATGATGTCGACCGTGCCATTCGTGATCTATGGCATCCTGCGATACCAGTACCTAGTGCTCAGGCACGGGCTCGGCGGGAGGCCTGCCGATGCACTTCTCGGCGATCGTTCGATTCTGATCGCAATCGGACTGTGGATCAGCTACGTAGTCCTGATTCTCTACGTGCTGAGACCAGCCCTGTCGTAGCGAGGACCCCTATGCCCAAGGTCTCACTCATCCGAGCATCGAGCGA
>JAENZW010000041.1 GCA_016841065.1 Actinomycetota bacterium | reverse complement strand
GCGCGTGCGCGTAGTCCGGGGCTTCGCCTTTGCCGAAGACTTGCGCGTCCCGGTCTTCTTCTTCGCGGCGTCCCCGTCCTTCTTCTCGTCCGCCTTGGCGGGGCACTCCGGGTCAATGCACAGACGCCACGGCCCGCGACGCGTGTGGGCCACGATGACCGGTGCCCCGCACGGGTCACACGTCTCCCCAGGCGCCTCGAGTTCGCCGTTCTGCGGCAGCGGGTACGAGCGCCCGCACTCCTCGTAGTTCGTGCACCGCGCGAATCGCTTGAGCGTCCTCGGCGAAACCCGCAGAGTGATGCGGCCGCCTTCTCTGCCGTCCGCGGCGCACGTTGGGCACGCACCGAGATCGAGTGGTGCCACGTAGTTGCTCGGGCAAGCGGGATCGAGACAACGCACGACGGGCTTGCGCCGGAACTGAATGATCTTGACCTGCGGCGTGCCGCACTCGGGGCACGGTTCATCTTGCGGCTCGATGCCGGCGTCGGGCAGAGGGTACGTCACGTCGCAGTCCGGCCATCCGGCGCAGCCGACGAACTGACCGTTCTTGCTCGGCTTGACGAGCAGGTCGTGGCCGCTCTTCGGGCACAGGCCGACGCGCGCGTCCTCCGTGGCGGCCGCCTTCAGCAGCTCGCCGACTTCCTGCGCCTTCGGCAACAGGCGTTCCATGACCTCGGCGAGCAGCGTTCGTGAGTGGTCGACAACCGCCCGGCGCTTCGCGCGACCGTTCGCGATCTCATCCATCTCCGCCTCGAGTTCGGCGGTCATGCCCGGCGACGTGATGCGTTCTGCGAACGACTCGAGTGCGTCGATCACAGTGCGACCAAGACACGTCGGGACGAGGCTGCCTTCCTCGAGCGATACGTACCGGCGGTCCATGAGCGTCTGCACGATGTCGTGGCGTGTCGCCTTGGTTCCAAGACCGAGCTTCTCCATCTGCTGGAGGATCCCGCCTTCACTGTGACGCTTGGGAGGCTGCGTTTCCTTCTCCTCCTGTTCCGCGCCGAGGAAGTCGACCTCCTGTCCTTGCGCCAGGGCCGGAAGGCGTTCCTCCTTCTTCGCGCCGTAGTGGTAGACGGTGCGGAAGCCCGCGTTGACGACAACGTCGCCGTGCGCGACGAACGGCTCGCCCGCAACCTCGATGGTCGCCTTTGTGGACTCGAGGATGGCGGGTTCAGACAGCGTGGCCATGAAGCGTCGGGCGATCATGTTGTAGAGCTTGAAGTCCGCTGGCTTCATCTTCTCGGGATCGGCCACCGCTGTCGGATGGATCGGCGGGTGGTCGGTCGCCTCCTTGGCTCCCCGCGTGGGAGTCAGATTGCCCTTGGCAAGCAAGGCCGCGGCGTGCTCATGGTAGGCGGGTGCCGCGTCGAGCGTCCGGAGTATTCCTACCAGATCCAGGCTGGGGGGATAGACCGTGTTGTCGACACGCGGGTAGGAGATGATTCCGTCGATGTAGAGGGACTCGGCGATCCGCATAGTCCGAGCCGGCGAGAGACCCTCCGCAGCCGCGGCCGCGAGCAGGCTCGTCGTGTTGAACGGGGCCGGGGGTGTGACCGTCCGCCGACGCGTGGCGACTTCGGTCACTACACCCTTCGATGATCCGGCGGTCTTCGCGACAACGGCATCGGCGTCTTCTGCAGCGCCGAAGCGATCGGTCTTGTGCGGGGCGGGGAACTCCTCGCCACCAGAGCCAAACGAACCCTTGACCGTCCAGTACGTCTCGGGGACGAACGCGTCGCGCTCCTTCTCCCGGTCGACGATGATCTTGAGCGTCGGCGTCTGCACGCGACCCGCCGAGCGAGGGCGCGCAATGCCCGCGAAGCGCACCTTCGTGAGGTAGCGGGTGAGCACGGCGCCCCACACGAGGTCGATGTCCTGGCGCGCACCGCCCGCCTGGGCAAGATCCTCGGAGACCTCGTCGAGTTCGTTGAACGCCCGCTCGATCTCGTCCTTGGTGATTGCCGAGAAGCGCGCCCGCTTCACGTCGAGACCGGTATGCGCCTCGAGCACAACCCCGCGTGCGTCGAAGCCGATAAGCTCGCCCTCGCGGTCGAAGTCCGTCGCGATGATGGCGGAGTCCGCCTTCTTGGCGAGATTCTTGAGGGCACGCACGATCTCCCGCTCGGATGCTGACTTTCCGACCGGCGCCCAGACGAGATACGGCAGCGCTGTAAGCCTCCACTGTTTCAGTTCAAGACCGTCTGCCGAAAACGGCTTCCTGACCGGCTTCGGCCACGGAGGCACCGCAAGGGTATCGGGCAGCTCTGCGGGGGTCTCTCCCCACTCCGGCCACGTCGCATACCAGCGCCCGTCGCGATACGCGAGGGACTCGGGGAACTCGACTTGCATGATGTGCCCGCGCAGACCGATGCTCACCCAGTCCTCCCCGTCGCGGCGAAAGCGGTAGACGGGAACGCCGTAGACCGCATCGGCCACGGGCTTGCCCAAAGCGAGTATCTCGGCGATACGTCGGGCGGCGATGTTCTTCTCGGAAATCAGGAGGCGCATGTACAGTCCCTGTCGGTGTCGTGGATTCTGAGGCGCAACCGGTCCGCGCCCTTGCGAGTATATACTGCGCGGTCAACCCCGACCTGAACGGAACCTTACAGACCGAGCTCCCCGGCGCGTGCCTGCATCGCCGAAAGTGAGAGGGCAAGGAACTCGTCGCGATCCAATCCGAACTCCTCGCACGTCGCCATCTGATCCCTGCTGGCGCCCCGAGCGAACGCCTTCTCTTTCCAGCGCTTCTTCAGGGAGGCGACGACCACCACATCGAGCTTCTTCTCGGGCCTCACGAGAGCCGCCGCAACGATGAACCCGGTCGTCGGGTCCGCAGCGTAGAGGGCGCGATCCATGAGCGATTCGCGCGGAGCCTTGTCGGCGTGTGCGAGGATCGCATGCACGATCTCCCCGTCGACGCGGCCCTCGAGCATCTCCGCGGTCACGAGACCGTGACGGGCGGGGTCCTCGGCTGTCTCGGCGTAGTCAAGGTCGTGGAGCAGTCCCGCCAGCGCCCAGCGCGCCTGTTCCTCGGCCGGAAGATCGAAGTGTCCGGCGAGCGCCTCCATGATGGCTTCGACGGCCACACAGTGCGAGATGAGGTTGCGGTTCGGGATGTTCTCCTGTACGAGAGCGAATGCGTCGGACCGATCCATCGTCCCGCTAGACCTCCTCGGCCGAGGCCCGGGCGGCGTCGATGCGCCCGGCCAACCACTCGGTCCAGGCGGACACGCCATCGCCCTTCGTGGCAGAGATCGGGAAGATCGGCGCTCGGGGATTGAGCTTGCCGACGACCGATCGGAAGTCGTCCTCGTCGAAGTCGAAGACGGAGACCGTGTCGTACTTGTTCAGGATGACCGCCTCGGATATCTCGAAGATGTTCGGGTACTTGTAGGGCTTGTCGTGCCCCTCGGGGACCGACAGAATCATGACCTTCGCGTTCTCACCCAGGTTGAACTCGGTGGGACACACAAGGTTGCCCACGTTCTCGATAATGAGCAGGTCGATCTCGTCCAGGTCGAGCGCTGAGATGGCCCGCTGGATCATGTCCGATTCGAGATGGCACGCGCCGCCCGTGTTGATCTGCACAGCCGGTATGCCGTGAGCTGAGATCTTCTCGGCGTCCACCTTGCTCGCGATGTCGCCTTCGATGACCGCGATTCCATAGCGATCGCGTAGCGCATCGATCGTCGCAAGGATCGTCGACGTCTTGCCCGCCCCTGGACTCGCCATCAGGTCGAGAACGAAGACGCCCTTCTCGTCGAAGACGCGTCTGTTCTCTTCGGCAAGGCGCTCGTTGCGGTCCAGTATTGGTTTCGAGAGGTCGATCTCCATGCGCTTCTCCCCGGGGTAGGCCCTAGTCGTCTTTCTCCACATCGACGCTGTCGATGAGAAGTTCTCTGCCGGCGATGTTCTCATTGAAGGGATTCCCGCATTCCGGGCACGTCGTCTCGAACCGATCGTGCTCGAACTCGGTGCCACACGACGGGCATCGCGACTTTGCGGGGATGCGGTTGACCACGAGTTTCCCGCCCTCGGCGAGCGTGCCGGGAGAGAGCGACTCGAATGCGAACTGGAGCGCGAAGTCGACGACCTCGGTCAGCTCGCCGACGCTGATGCGGATCTCCTTGATGCGTGTCGCGCCTTCGGCCTCAGCAGCCTCGAAGGACGCATCGAGAATGCTCTGGCAGATTCCCATCTCGTGCATGGGTGTGACTCCTTAGATGGTTCTCGAGATCAGTTGCCCGCCGCCTTCTGGGCGTCGATGCGCTTGGACAGCAAGATGCGTGCGAGAAGCAGACTGCCCTCGTATAGCGCGACGAGCGCGCCGAAGAGAAAGCCCATCGTCACCGGCGACCAGTCCGGAGTCGCGACCGACGCGATGATCATGAGCGCCACATACGAGATGCGCCAGTTCTTCCGCAGCTTGGCGTAGGGCACGATTCCGAACGCCACGAAGTAGAAGATGACGATCGGGACCTCGAAAGCGATGCCGAAGCCGAGCAGAAGCAGCGTGATGCCCGATAGGAACTTCGAGGCTTCAGGCAGCACTTGGACGAAGTCCCCACCCTGCGCGAACATCCACACGAACGCCGGCTCGAGGATTATGTAGTACGCGAACGCGTTGCCCATGAGGAACAGGACGATGAACGCGAAGAATGTCGGGAGGAAGAAGCGCTGCTCTTTCGGCTTCAGGGCCGGCAGGAGGAACGCCAGGATGTTGTAGAGCCAAATCGGGCTCGTGAGAACGATGGCCGCGTACAGGGCGACCTTGAATCTGAACGTGAACGCGTCGAAGGGTCCCAGAACGTTCAGAACCGGCACCTCGCCGCCGAACGCGGGGCGCAGCGGCGCCAGTAGCCAGCCGAGCATGGGATTCACGAACACGTACAGAATCGCCGAGGCTGCGAACAGTGCGCCGGCGACGATCATGATTCGACGGCGGAACTCGTCGAGGTGATCGAGGAAGGGCATCCGTCTGGGTCCGATGGGCATGCGTGCCGAAGAGTGAGCCCGGAGGGCTACTCCTCTTCCTCCTCTTCCTCTTCTTCTTCATCCTCGTCGTCAGACAAGTCGGGAACGATGGTCTCTGCGACGGCCGCGGCAGCGACCTTGTCCGGCGCCGACACCGGCTTCTTGTCCGATGCGTACATCTCGGCACGCATCATCGCTTCCATGCTCTCCTGGGCCTTCTTGAACTCGCGCATGAACTTGCCGACAGTCCGCGCCATCTCGGGCAGTTTGTCTGGACCGAAAACCATGAGCGCGAATGCCGCGATCAAGAACAGTTCGAAGCCACTGATACCGAACACCGAAGAGCACGCTCCCGCTTCTTAATACCGTCGCCGAATGGAACACGGCACACCCGTGAGACGCCCGCGCCTGGCCGTCGGCGCTCGACGCCTAGAAGTCTTTGGCCTCCTCGACCGTCCCGAAAATCGGAAACACCTTGTCGAGGCCCGTGATTCGAAAGATCTTCAACACGCTATCCCGCGTACACACAAGTCGTATGCAGCCAGACCGCTCTTTGGCTCGCCTGAGACCGCCGACGAGAACTCCGAGTCCGGAACTGTCGATGAAGCCCACATCCCGCATGTCCATGACAACATTGAAACAACCGGTCTCGATCTGCTCCGCAAGGCTCTCTTTCAGGCGCGGCGCTGTATAGACGTCGATTTCGCCGTCGATGCGCATGATACACACATCGTTCTCGCGTTCGGAGCTGATATTGAGTTCCATGGCCACTCACTCTCATCCGCCGTCATGGCAGTTTCTGCATTGTACCTTGCGTCCTAGCTGTGGGCCAGACGATGGACTACCCACGCGTCCTCGCGTCTCAGCGACTGCGCCATGCGCGATTGGGGTACTAATCTGTCGAACGCACCGGAGGAAAGGACCTTGATGGCTCTCTCCATAGATCTCTCTCAAAGCGAGTCGCACTGGCTTCTCAAACTCGTCGGCGACCTGGACTACGGCGAGTGCGCGTCCTTTCGGATGAACATCGACCGAATCCTCAAGTCCTCGCCTCCTTCGACAATCGTGGACCTTTCAGACCTCGATTACCTGGACAGCTCCGGACTCGGTCTGCTGCTAAGTCTCTCGAAGGAGTACGGTGCGCAGGGAGGCCGACTCGTACTCGTTACGAATGAGACGGTGGACAACATCTTGTCGCTCACGCGATTGAACGGCATCTTCTCAACGGCATCCACGCTCGATGAGGCGCTCGTCGTCTTGGGCGAGAAGCCTATCCCCTAGACGCCGGGCCCTTCTGCCGAACAAACGCACCCGCCCTTCGCGAGAGGAGCGGGTGCTATTGCGTTTCAGAGTCGTCGACGATCTACGGGGTCTTCGTCTCCGGGGTCGATGGCGTCGTCGTCGCGCCACCGCCGGCCGCCTGGAGTTCCGACAAGAAACTGTTGGCGTTCGCCACATACGTTGCCTGAGGATCGATCTCGATCGAGCGCTGCAGCACCGTGATCGCGTCTGCATTCCGGCCGACGGCACGATAGAAGATACCGGCGTTGAAGAACGCTTGTCCGAAATCGGGGTTGGCCATCATGACCGGCTCTATGATCGAGATTGCGCGTGGAGCGTCTCCGGAGTAGTAGACGGTGATGGCGTAGTTCGTCGTGACCCCGGGATCACCCGGGCGCACAGCTACGGCCCGCTCGTAGAACGCGGCCGAAGCGACCCACAGAGGCAGGTCGGCGCCGGTTGTCCGCGCTTGCTCCTGCTGCTGTATCGCCTCGCCCCAGTAGTAGTAGTCGTCGGCCTGCGCCACGAGAACCGTGTAGCTCGTCGGATCGCTCGCCAGTATCTGTTGGTTCGCCTGAATCCTGGGCGCGTACTGCCCGGCGATAGACTCCAGCAATCCCGTGTCGGTCTGCGGCGTCGACCCGGTGCTACTGAAGAGTCCGAACAGACCCGGGATGAACGAGATCACGAGGATGATCGCGACGATCACGATTCCTATGCGCGTCATGAGAGACGTTTGCTTCTTGTTGAACGCCACGAGTGATTCCTCCCAAAGGACGTCGTGTCATGTCACAGGCCCGGATCGGCTCGGCCGTCCGGGCCCGCGATGTGTGCTTCTCGGTACTACTCGGTTGGTGTAGTCGTTGTGCTCTCGGGAGCTACGCCGTCCGGAATCGGCACGTGTCCGGGGGGCAGACCCTGCTGAATCTGGTCGTCACTCAACTGCGGAGCCGTGCCGGTCTGCCCCGTCGGACTGACGCTCGGCGCAGCGACCTTGCTGCTATCCGGTGCCACGAACAGTCCGATGATTACGCCGAGGAGTAGGGTGACGACGCCGATCAGAGCGGCAACGGTCATCGTGACCGTCTGCTCGCCAATGGATGCTGAAGTTGCAGCGGTGCTGCCCGAAGACGAACCGCTCTTGCGAGATGCAGGCTTGTCGGTCGACTTGCTCGTCGACTTCTCGGCCGGCTTCTCATCCTCGTCGAAGAAGAAGTCCTGGTCACTCACGAGTCGTGTCCTCCTAGTTTCGGTTTTGGGTCGTGCCCGACCCGTTCCGTGCTTGCGGATAGGCCCCTTGGCCTCGCGCGAGTATAGCATGCACCTCTCCGCCGGACCGCACCCGCTTGCTTGCGGATGGCAGCACGGCGATTGCCAGAGCGCCAGCCGAAACCGCGACCAAAGCACCTGCGAGATCCTGCTCTACGCCGAGCGTGGAACCAAGCAAGAAGCCCGCCAAGTACCCAACCGCAACTGCCACGACCGGAGCCACGAATACGAGCAGCAATGCCGTCCTTCGCGCGGACCTCGGTATCACTACTATGACGGAATCGCCCTCCGACAAGTTCGCGGCCGTCGGGACGTTCTCCAGGAGCTTCCCTAACGAACCGCCGTTCGCGCACATGCCGCAGGACTCGCACGCCTCGGATGGCTCGATCATCACATCAACGGTCCCGTCACCCACCGAGACGACCACGCCGGATTCGCGCACGTAGCTCAGCTCCGTAGTCTGACTCGCATCTCTTCGGCCCGGGCGGCCGCACGCTCGGTATCGAGCGTCAGCCACTCGCCGCGCTCGTAGAGCACCTCGCCCGCGACCATGGTGAACAGCACGTTCTCCTGGTTCGCGGTGTGTACGAGCGTGCTGTATGGATACATCGCCGGAATCTGGTGGCTGTGCGACATGTCGACCGCGATGATGTCGGCCTGCTTTCCGGGTTCCAGCGAACCGACGCGGTCATCGATGCGGAGCGCCCGTGCGGCGTCGAGCGTGGCAAGCTTCACGAACTGCCGGGCGATGAAGAACTGCTCGTGTCCGGCGACGGCTCGCTGCAGGAGCAGCCCGATCCGCATCTCATCGAACATATCCATCGTGTTGTTGGATGCTGGTGAGTCCGTGCCGATGCCGACGCGGATGCCCGCATGCAGGAACTGACCGAGCGGCGCCATGCCCATGCCGAGCTTCGCGTTACACCTCGGACAGTGCGCGATGGCCACGTCGTTGCCCGCAAGAACCTCTACGTCGGCGTCGTCGACCTGCGTGCAGTGGACCGCCAACATGTTGGGGACGTCCATGAGTCCCCACTGCAGGATGTATCGCACGGGACCGACCCCCGTCGGGAGCCACCCGATGTCTCCGGTGCCGTAGCGGTCACGGAATTCGACGGCAAGCCGGGAGCTTCCGTACTTCACGAAGTCGTACTCGTCGCGCGAGCCGGCGACGTGCATCGAGACGGGGATGTTCCCCCGAACAGCGTAGTCGGCGACGCTCTGGAACAACTCTGGGTGACACGTGTAGGTGCTGTGGGGTGCGATTCCGATCTCGAGTCGCCCATCCCCACGCAGCTCACGCCATTCGGCGATGTCCTCATCGGCAGCGGCCATCACTTCGGGCACGCGCGCCTTGTCCATCGTCGATACCTCGCGGTATATGAACCCGCGAAGACCAGCCTTCGCAGCCGACCTGGCGGACGCTCCCGACTCGGTGATGTCAGCCAGCGTGGTGATGCCCGACTCGACGGCCTCCATTGCACCCAGCAGCGAGGCGTCTTCCCAATCCTGCGAATCGAACCGCGACTCGAGATCCATGAGCTGGATCTTCCACTGGGAGTACGGCACGTCATCAACGAGTCCCCGCATCGCCGAGAACTCGAGGTGCGTGTGCAGGTCGATGAAGCCCGGCATCAGGGCGGCGTGCCCGTAGTCGCGAACTTCCTCATCGGGGTGAGCGGCCTTGAGAGCATCCGCATCGCCGACCGCAGCGATCTCGGCGCCGCGAACGAGCACCGCCCCATTCTCGATGTGCGGACCGGACACGGGAAGGACATAGCGTGCTGTGAGCAGCATGGCGCGCCCCTAGAATCTTCGGGAAGAGTAGATGCCATCTTAGCAGCGATTCCGGCTCGAAGCAGGTGCCGGATTAGCTCCCGTGCATGTCACCCTCTGACGGACGTGTGCATCGCGACGATGCCGCCGGTGAGGTTTCGCCAACTCACGGCAGAGAAGCCGGCTGCACGGAGCTCGGCGGCAAGCGCCGGCTGACCCGGGAATCGCAGGATCGATTCGTTGAGGTAGACGAACGACGGGCGATCGTGAGTAAGCAGACCGCCGATGGCAGGGATGACGTGCCGCAGGTAGAAGTGGTAGCCCATTCGATACGGCGCGAACGGTGGCCTCGAGAACTCGAGGATCACGTAGCGCCCGCCGGGTCTCAGGACGCGATAAACCTCCGCGAAGTTTGCCGCGCGATCCGGCAGATTACGGACGCCGAATGCCACCGTCACGACATCGAAGGACGCGTCGTCGAACGGAAGATCCTGCGCATCCGCGACCGAGAAGCGCACCTTCGTCTCGCTGGTGAATCGCTTCGCCTTGCGCTTGGCCACATCGAGCATTTCGGGAACGAAATCGGTCCCGACGACCTCTTCGGCCACCCCTTCGCGTGCCAGAGCGAAACTCACGTCTCCCGTTCCGGCGCAGATGTCCAGTACGCGCATCCCAGGCTTGAGGGCCGCGGCGCGTACGGTAGCGCGGCGCCAGCTTCGGTCAATGCCGAAACTGGACAAGCGGTTGAAGACGTCGTAGCTGTCCGCTATGCCGGCGAAGATGCCACGCACGCGCTCCGATGTGGCCTCACCGGGAGCCGGCCGACCGCCGTCCTCCCCGTGGATGTCGCTCATCAAGCCTCCGAGGTCTCGCCTGCCGTAGGCGGCACGGGTTGCCGCAGGTTCAACAGGTTAGCGAGATTCTCCGTCACCCACAACACGAAGCAATGCCAGACGTGATGGAAGCCGACGTAGGCAGGCCAGTTCAGTTCGGTCTTCTCGCAGACGGTGGACTCGTTGAGGCGGTCCATGTCCGTCTTGAGGGCTGCCAGGCTCGTCTCACGCTGCACCGGATCGCCGGCCATGATCGCGTCGATTCGTTTCATGGCCTCCCGCGCCTGCAGAATGCGATGCTCGGTGAGCGAGGCGACGGCGGGTTCCGCGATGCCGAGTCGGGCCTTGATGCGGTTGAGGCGCAAGCCGACCTCGTACGTGGTCTCGACCATGTCCTCCTTCGAGAGATAGTCGCTCTCGTAGTTCATGATGTGCTTCCACGACGGCTGGACGAGCAACTTGCGATGGTCTTCGAGAGTGTCGGCGAGTCTCCGATAGCCGAAGCGCTCCGGATCGTCGAATGCCATGGAGCCGGGATCGAGGAACGGCGCCATGGGAGACGAGAAGCACAGAAGCCGCTTGTCGCCGCCGACTTTCTCGTAGAGCGATTCGATGTAGCGCGGCGTCTCGAGAACCGACTGCGCGGTCTGCTTCGGGATGCCCGTCATGAAGTACAGATCGAAGCGGCTGCACCCGTGCTTGAGCGCCGCCTGGATCGAGTCCTCGACCTGACTCGTCGTGTAGTGCTGCTTGCCGAAAGCCGCTCGGACATCGTCGTCGTGACTCTCAATCGAGATCTCCACCGAGTAGTCCTTCAAGTGAGCGTTCAAGAACTCATAGAACTCCTCGGCAGGTGGTTTGAAGAATTCGAAGCCGATGGGGTTCCGCAAATTGATCTTGGACAGGCCCTTCACGAACGCGGCGACATAGTCGCGCCCTGCTTGCAGGAAGTCGTTGAGCACGAAGATCGGACCGGGGATGTACTTCTGAATATGCTCGATGTCGCGCACGAGCAACTCCGGGTCACGGAATGCGATCTTGTCTCGCCCGAAGTGATTCTTGAACGAGTATGCCGAACCGCCACACGTGACGCAGTTGTGCGTGCATCCCCTGCATGTCAGCGAGGCGCACACGGGATATTGCAGCCAGTCGCGGAACGGAACGAACCCCATCATGTCGCGATAGCGGATGACGGCCTTCATGTTGAACGAGTAGTCGAGTGAGATGTCGTTCATGTCGGCTGGCACCCAGTCGAGGGCGTTCACCACCACCGAGCCATCTCGGGTCTTGTAGGTGAGGTTCGGGATGTCGTCGACTCGGCCCTTGCCCTTCATGGCATACAGCAGCCGGGTGATCGGCTCCTCCGTGGAGTCACCCCGTAGCACGTAGTCGACTGACGGGTATGACGCCAGCTCCTCGTGGAAGTACGACGCCGACAATCCGCCGAAGACAACCGGCGTGTCGGGATGATATTTCTTGCAGATCTTCGAGATCTCGACCGATCCCTGAGCGTGCGGCAGCCAGTGCAGGTCTATGCCGAAGGCTACGGGATCCATGTCGCGGATCGCGGCCTCGACATCGAAGTCCGGCTTGTTGAGCATCAGGACCGCTAGGTTGACGATGCGAACTCTCAGCCCGTGACGTTCCATGTACTCGGCCATTGTCGTGAAGCCGAGTGGATACATCTCGAAGATGGGCGTGGAGGGCACCATGTCGGAGACGGGGCCGAACATAATCGAGCTCGTACGGAAGTCATACACGCTTGGTGCATGCAGCAAAACGAGGTCTACCCTCGACATAGGCCCAGGCTACCCTTCAATCACGCAATTGTGCGATTTCACCAGAGCGGTGAGTCCGGCCGGCACCGGCATGCCGTCCACAACGCGATGTCCGGCTAGTCTATGGTCTTCGACGCCGGTTGTCTGCGACCTGCATCACACGCGCGAATCCATCACCCTGACACACCGTGAAGGAGCGTCGTAGGGCCCCAGCGACGCCGCCCGTCGTCCACGTCAGCGTGCCGCTACCGGACTCGTCGGTACGGCCGCGTCTCCATCCGTTGGTGGTGTCCCCGAGAAGCTAGAGCACTGGCGTCTTGCAGCGGCACGCCAGCGATTTGATGTCGCACGGCATGCGCACGGCCGTGATCTGCATACCCTCCGGTCTGTTGAGCTTTATCGCGGGGGTCAGCAGGAGCACCCCGGTGATTCCCGCCTGCGCCAACAGGTCGATGGTCACCTGCACCCATCCGGGAGAACAGGCAACGAGCGCAACGTCGATACCCAGATCCCGATCGAGTGCCGGAATGTCCGTGATGTGCCGGATGGGCATGTCGTCCACGGTCTTGCCAACGTCCTCCGGCAGTTCCGAGTAGAAGGCGACCGGCCGCACGCCGTACGCGTGCGGCGGGAACACGACGCGAAGAGCCGATATCATCTGCGCGGTTCCGACCTTCATGATCGGGTATTCGTCGGACAACCCCAGGAACTCTGTGAGAGCACCGAAGAGCCCTTCGATGTCGTAGCCTGCCCCGGGTCGGCCGACACTACCGATGAAGGACATGTCGCGTCTGACCGTCTCCTCCTTGATGCTGAGCTCCTCCGCGAGCTGGCGGGACGTGACACGCCCTGATCCGCCTTTGCGGATGAGTTCGCCCAGGTAGCAGTGGTAGAGAGACAGCCGGTACACGGATGCTTCGGGGATGTTCGGCTTGGCGCTGGACACGCGTCCTCCAGGTGGTCTGTAGGTAGGTCCGAGCTCGCGAAGATGGCGGTTCAGATAGACAGATTATAGGGGTTGCGTGCAGTGATTGTAATGCTCGTGCGTCGTCGAACGATTGCCCCGCTCACAATCACCGCAACCTACGGCCTGGAGGGCACGGTAGCCGTGCCCTCGATCGTCTCGGCATCAGACACGCGCCACAGGCCCTCCGATCTAGTCATCGTGAACACGGTTGCCTTCGGCCAGTCCGCATACGCCTCCGAATCCCGCCACACGACGATCACCTCGGCCGATGTGGACGATTCGGAGGACACGTAGGGTGTCTCCCAGGCGGGTGTGGGCGGCCGCGTGGCGATTTCGGACTCCGTGCGGGCCAAGTCAGCGAACTGGGTGGCAAGGCTGTCGTTGTCGAGGTACTTCGCGTATGCCGAGGCATCCTGGGACCGACCGCGCCGCAGCTCGAGCAAGTCCTGGACGCTCTGCGCGGGGGGCGAGAGCGGCTCGCCGGGAGATCGCAGGAGCACGATCGCGGCCGCGATCAGACCGACCGCGACGGTCCCAACGATCGCCGCGACGACCCAACGCTGCCTCACTGCAACTGCCGAACGTTGTACACCTTGACACTCCCCTGGGCAGAATCCGTCACATAGAGATGTTGGCCGGCCGAGTCCCAGTAGACGTCATCGGGGACGGCAAGCGCCCCGCCGTTCTCGAGACCCTCGGTACGCATGTCCCCAACCTTCTCGACTATGGTGAGATCGGTCGGATCGAACACGGCGACCTGTGCATCGAACTCCTCGGCTATGAAGATGCGTCCGGAATCATCGATCGTCACACCTCGGGGGAGCCCGAGTCGCTCCTGCAGTGTGGATGTGAGCGTCCCCGACTCGAGGTCCATGATGAGCACGCGACTCGCGTTCGAGTCGGACACGAAGATCTGGCCGTCGTGCGCGTGCAACCCGCCAACGAAGGTCAGCTCGGGCCTCAGGCGCTTGCCGAAGGAGCGAACGAACGTGCCGTCTTCGGAGTACTCCTTGATTCTCTTGTCGCCGGAATCCGCCACGTAGATCGCGCCATCGAGCGCGGCTACGGCCGTCGGCTGCTCGGGGGCTTCGTCTTCGCCACCAAGGACGACGACTTCCTGCGCGGCATCGTCCGGATTCAAGATCACGACGCGGTTCGACGCGGTGTCCACAACGGCGATTCGCCCGTCAGAGAGCGCGGCCACGTCCACCGGATACGAGACGGGCACCCCGTCGGCAGGAGAGACGTTCACCGTCGCAAGCGCCCCCCCGCGATACGTGAACACTCCCACAACACCCCCATCGCCGAGCGCCACGAAAATGTTTGTCCCGTCTCCGTCGATGCCAAGCGGTCGGGGCAGCGGCGCCTCGCCCTGCGGGGGAAACTCGCCCGCAAGTCCGACTGTCGCCGTCGATTCTTCGGCGAAGTAGGTGAATTCGACTTCGCGAACCTGCTCGTTGTCGGAGTCACGGCCAC
>JAENZW010000272.1 GCA_016841065.1 Actinomycetota bacterium | reverse complement strand
AGCCGTGTCGCAGGTCATCGCCGACGCGCTCGTCGCGAGGGGCGTACCTGCCGAAGAAGATCGCGTCATCCACGCGGCGATCGATCCGGCCGCAGTGCGTTCTGACGCCGCCGGCCCCTTGCCCGCGGCATTCCCTGAGGAGCATCCGGTCGTGGGCGTTGTCGCGCGGCTCGAGCCGGTCAAGGGCGTCGAGCACTTCGTTCGCGCGGCGGCCCGTATGCGCCATCAGCGTGACGACATTCGTTTCGTGGTCGCGGGAGCCGGTTCGCTCGAGTCGAAGCTTCGAGAAATCGCGTACGCCGAAGGGATGCAGGATCGACTCACCCTTCTCGGCGAGGTGAGGCCCTCCGCGCCGGTGCTAGCGGCATGCGACGTCGTGGTGCTACCGTCGTTGTCGGAAGGCCTTCCGGTGGTTGCGCTCGAGGCGATGGCGCTCGGCAAGCCGATCGTGGCTTCTGACGCCGGTGGTATCCCGGAGGCGGTGCTCGACGGTACGACAGGCGTACTGGTGCCGCCGGCCGACCCGGATGCGCTGGCCGGTGCGGTTCTTCGGCTACTCGAAGACCCCGCGGCGATGGAGCGCATGGCCGAGGCGGGTAGACAACGTGTGGAGGAGCACTTCACGGTTGACGTGATGGGGCGGGCGTACCTGGAGCTTTATCGAGAACTCCGGGGATTGTCTGCAGACGAGAGCGGGGCGTAGGCGCTGGTGCTCGACTTCTCCGAATCGACGTTCGTGTTCCTGTCGAGCAGGACCGGTCCGACGATGGGCCGAGTCGAGCGACGGCTTGTGCGCGTGATGGCGGCCCTGTGCGAGCGCGGAGCCGCGGTGCATCTGATCTGTACGCCAAAGAGCCCGGTCGAGGCCGATGCCCGCGCGCTTGGCGTTCAAGTGGCTCCGTATCATCTCGACAGGTTGAACTACGTGCGGACCGCGTCTCGCGTCAAGAAGTACCTGCGGAAGTGCTCGCCGGTGGTCGTGCACTCGACCGGGGTCGAAGCGGACATCATCGCCCGGTGGGCGGGACGTGACATGCGCTCGGCGGTGATCAACACGGTACCCTGCACCGACTGGCCGCGTCGCGGAGTCGGCCCGATATCGCGCGCGCTGGGCCGGTGGGCCGATTCGTACACGATGCCACTTGCAGCCGCGATCGTGCTTGACTGCAGAGCACTTGCCCGAACGCTGGTCGACAGCGGGATCGTGGGCGACCGACTCATGGTCGACCCTCCGTCGATTGACATCGGCGAGGTCCTGGAACAGGCCGCACAGCCGGGGATTGAGATCGCACGGCCGATGGGGCCGCTCGTGGGGTACGGCGGCCGAATCGAGGAGAGCCGCGGAATCGAGCAGCTCGTTGCCGCGTCTGCGATTCTCGACGCCCGTGGCGTGATGGTAGAGGTTGTGGTGGCTGGCGAGGGACCGCTGCTCAAGCGGATCCGCGAGGACGTGCGATCATCCCGGGTGCGCTACGTCGGATGGGTCGACAGCGTGCCAGCCGTTCTCAAGCAGATGTCGGTCGCAGTGTTTCCTTCGACGGCTCCCGGTGTTCCAACGTCGCTGCTCGAGGCTGCCGCGCTGGGCAGGCCGATCGTAGCTTGCCGTGTGCAAGGGATCGAGGAGCTGTACGAGGACGGCGAGGAGATTCGACTCGTGGAGCCGGGTGACCCAAAAGCACTGGCTGCGGCAATCGCCGATCTTGCCACCGATCGTGAGACCGCCGAGGCGATGGGCGAGCGCGCTCGGCTGCGCACGCTCGACGAGTACTCGTCTGCGGCT
>JAENZW010000271.1 GCA_016841065.1 Actinomycetota bacterium | reverse complement strand
GCACGTACATGACGAGGGAGTGCGGGTCCTCGGCGAGGGAGCCAGCACCGCCTCCAGAGGTCGGGTCGATCGCATTCGGATACCAGCCGAGTTCGTAGGCGGCAGGCCCCGTTCCGGTGAAGGGTCTCTCTGAGACGATGCGGAGCGATGCCCGCCAGAGGTTCACGCGATCCGACGTTGCGGCGTTCACGGCGCCCAGCGCGCTGTCGGCCTCCGATGCCAGGCTCGGTGTCGCGGTGAACCGCGAGGCCAGTTCCGACCCGCTCGTCGCAATCAGTGCGAGTGATGCGGCAGCGAGACAGGTGCCCGCCACGACGAGCGACCACGAGCGCGTTGCCGTTGCGGGTCGGCCCTTCCACAGGACGATCGCGGCGAGGACTCCACCAACAAGAGTGGCAATCCACGCGCCGCGGGTCAGCGTGCCGGTCAGGGCCGCGAGCACCACAGCGGTGCAGCCGAGTGCGACGATGCGTCGATTCGCCGTGTCTTCGGCAAAGGAGAGGAAGGCGCCCAAGATCGCGGGCAGAACGAGGAACGTTCCGAGGTGATCGGAGTTGCCGATCGTAGAGTAGCCGCGGTCCACGATCCAACTCTCGACGGGCAGACCGAAGATGTCGAGGCCGAAGACCTGCTGTGCGAGCGCGATGAGAGCCACGGCACTCGCGGATCCGAGCACCACCCGGGATAGCGTGTGCATCCGCGCGCGCGAATCGACGAGCTGGGTGACGAGGAACATCAGACCGGCGTACACGGTGATGTGCCACAGCGACAACGCCGACGTGGAGCGACCGAACAGCGACCGTAGTGGCTCGTAGCCGGCGGCTGTCGCGATCGCGGCCCACACCGTGAAGCCGCCGAACGCGATGAGGGGTCCCGTGAGCACCAGAGTTGTCTGGCGCTTCAGCAACGCGGCAGCCCAGAAGCCGAGCGAGATCGCGACTCCAGCGGCGAGGACGACGCTCTGAAGGAAGGCGAAGACGGTGTAGGTGATCGGCAGGTCGGATGTCGGCAGCTTGGCAATCGCGAGCGGAACGGCGGCGATGCAGACGACGAGCGCAATCCAGGCGATGTGTTCGAGGTGCCTGTCTGTCTCGGTACGTCCGCTCATGCCGTCATACTCCGTCGTCACTAGTTCGCGGGCAACTGCTGCTCAAGCCCGGCGATGGTCGGGTCTTCGGGGAACCGCTGCCGGAGAACTGCAATGACAGCGCGTGCCTGTGCCGTCTTGCTCTGTACAAGCAAAGCCTGCGCGTATGTGATCCCAGAGGCGGAGTACGCGGGATCGGCTTCCCATAGCTCCTGCAGCAGCAGTTCAGCCTGCGCCGGCTCGCGTAGCTGCATGTAGCCGGACGCCACCCCCGTCCGTAGTTCCAGGGAGCTCGGGTATATCTCGAGCCCCCGTACCCCGGCCGCGATGCCTCTCCGCGTGTACTCGTCGGCAAGTTCCTGTCCCGAGCCGATGAGGAGCAAGGCCTCGCGATACGGGTGAAGGTACTCGTGGGGTTCCGCCCGGGATGCCGCACCGAATGCCTGCTCCGCATGTTCCACGGCGTCGGTCGCTCCCGGGTCGCCGCTGAAGACGAGATCAAACGTGGCCTGAACCATGGTCTCGTTCCTGAGGTCCCGGATTCCGGTGTCCCATGGTGCCAGTGACGCGGCCCGTGCAGCTCGCGTGGCCGCGAGTTGCGGATCGTCGACGCGGGCGCCGACCGCTGTCACCTGCGCTGCTGTGGTGAGGAGACCCAGAGCTATGAGCGCGATCGCGACCAGGGACGCTCCGCTGCGAATC
>JAENZW010000270.1 GCA_016841065.1 Actinomycetota bacterium | reverse complement strand
GGCGCGGGCCGTTCGCTCGATCGTCGACCAGTCCGTGAGTCGCGGTCTCGTTGCCGCCGGCACGGTCAGTGTCGCGCGACAGGTCTTCGCCGTCGCAAACTCGAACGGAATCGACGCGGCGATGGACACCGGCATCGTCCGGGCGACGGTTCTCTCCATGGGCGCCGATGGCGGGAGCGGCTGGGCCTCGTTCTCCAGTCAGGATGCGGCCGCACTCGCGCCGGCGGCACTCGGCGACGAGGCTGCGACGCTGGCGGAGCGCTCCGCGAATCCCGGGGGACTTGAGCCGGGGTCCTATGCGGTCGTGCTTGCTCCTGAAGCGGTATCGGACATCGTGGACTTCCTCGCCTACGTCGGATTCTCGGCCAAGGCTTTCGAGGAGAACCGATCGTTCATGAGCGGCAGGCTGGGCGAACGCATCATGTCGGACGCAATCACGATCGTGGACGACGCCCTGTCGCCGGAGACGATTGGTCTGACGTTCGACTTCGAGGGCGTTCCGAAGCGCTACGTGCCGCTGATCGAGAAGGGTATCGCGGTCACACCGGTTACAGATTCGTATTGGGCTGCGCGAAGCGGCCTGCCGAACACGGGGCACGCATTGCCGGCACCCAACTCCTACGGACCCATGCCGCTGAACCTCGAGATGGCCGCGGGCAACGCGACGATCGATGAACTTATTGCCGACGTGGTCGAGGGTGTCTACGTCACGCGCTTTCACTACGTGAATGTCGAGGACCCGATTCCCGTCACGTTGACCGGGATGACCAGGGACGGCACCTTTCTCATCGAGAACGGGCGCCTCACCAGGCCTCTCAAGAACCTCAGGTTCACACAGAGCGCGATCGCCGCACTCGGCGACGTGCGCGGCGTGACCCGGGAGCGCATGCTGGTCGGCGGAGAAGTCGGCGCGACCCGCGTGCCCGGACTTCTGTTGGGGTCCTTCGAGTTCACGGGCCAGACCGGCTAGAGCACGGCCTCAGAGCCTTCCTCGAGAAGACAACAGCGGGCCCCGGCGATCTTCACACGCCGGGGCCCGATGGTTGAGAACAGCTCCGTGAGTGGAGGGGCGCCACGGTTAGAAGCTGGTCCCGAAAGTCAGGAGGCTCGTGGATTCCTGACACCTAGTCTATCGTCATTTGGGGCGGGTCACTTTAGTGCCGCCTGGCAACAGACGAACGGTCACCACGTCATGCTCGACCTGCGGCGTTAATGCGCTATCATGTTCCCACAACCGCTGAAAGCGAGCGCCCTTGTTCTGCAAAGCGTGCGGTGCCCAAGTAGACCCACAAACCGAGTACTGCCCCGCCTGCGGCCAGTGGCGCAACGCGCCATCACCCGACCCGCAACTCCAGGATCCCACGCCTCCCGCAGCCTCCACGGCTGCGGTTCCGGAAGCACCCTCGGCCCCGGCTCCGCGCTTCTCGCCACGCATGCGACGAGTCGCACAGCTCGTACTCGCAGCCATCGGCGGACTCGCGGTTGCCGCAGCCATCGGCTTCGCGCCGATGTGGACCGAATCGCTTCGGCAGGAACCCGCACCAACGGAGTCCATCATCAACCTGAGCACCCCGGTGGATTCGGCGTGGTTGGACGAGGCCGTGGCTGCCCAGCCCGGCACTCAGGAACGAGTTGTCACGACGACCCTTGAGGCGCTGGCCGGACAGCCTGACGCGTTCGCGAACCGTCTGGTGAAAGTCAGCGGCACCCTGGGCGTGATGCAGAGTCGCGGGAGCGGTACGCTGCTCGGGCTTTCCGACGGAGACTACGAGCTCAGCGCGTACTACCCCTCG
>JAENZW010000269.1 GCA_016841065.1 Actinomycetota bacterium | reverse complement strand
TCGGAGTCTGCCGAAGACACGCAGGCACTGATGTCCACTGCGGATGTCCGCTCGGGTCTCAAGCGGATGTGGGCCTAGCACTCCAGGTCGCGGTGGTGCACCTTCTGGTACTCGAGCGCTCGCGCGAGCCGGTAGAAATCGCTGTCCCTCTCGATGAAGCGCACGCGTGTCTTGAGGGTCTCGGCGTCGATGAGCTCGTCGAACGGCACGAACTTCAGCTCGAGCTGCTTCTCCACGCTCACCATGTGACCGGACAGGCCTTCTTCCACGAGCGCGCGATACGCGCCGGTCCCGAGCTGCGTCCCGAGCAAGACGTCAAACGCTGCCGGTTCCGCGCAGCGCGACTCGTAGCCCACCTGCTTGTGGCGGACCTTCATCTTCGCACCGGTCCGCTCTTCGAACCGCTTCTCCATGCCTGCGGCAAGCATCTTGCCCACCTGGGCCGCGCCGAGAACGATGTTGCCGTGCTTATCAGTCTCCTGCGGCCGCTGCGAGTCGGGCAGCTTGTCCGCGAGCCCTTCGGCCACGCATACGACACCATATTCGCGCCCGTCCTTGGCACGCGCTTCCATGAGTCTCGCCAGGTACGCCGCCGTCTCATCGAGATCGAACTCCCCGTCGAAGTCCTCGATGGATAGCATCCGTGTGGCCTCCCCCGCGATGCCGGAAGCGTACGTCAGCCACCCCGCCTTTCGGCCCATGATCTCGAGCACGTACCAAACCTTCGTCGAACGAGCATCCGCCCCCAGGTTCCGGATTTCCGCCGCAGCGTAGTGCGCTGCCGAGAAGAACCCGAAGGTCCAATCGATACCGTAGTAGTCATTGTCGATGGTCTTCGGCAGGTGGACGACGCGAACGCGGCGGAGCTCGGGCATGAGTTCCTGCATGCGATAGATGTAGTTGGCTGTCTTGAGCGTGTCGTCGCCGCCGATCGAAACGAGCGCGTCGATCTCATGCGCCTCGAAGGCATCGAACACACGCCTCAGCTTGGCGTTCTTCTCCGGGTCCGCAAGGTCATCGAGACTCCCGATGGCCTTGCCGGGATTCGCCCGCGACGTTCGGAGGATGATGTCCTTCCGATTCCTAATCCACGAGACGTCGTCCTGCTGCAGGCAGAGGTAGTGCTCGTCCTCTATGAGCGGGGAATCCGGCGAGTACTGCTCGAGGTCCTCGTAGCCGTCGAAGAAGCCGACAACTGAGATGCCCGCGTTCAAGAACCCGAGCGCCGCGGCCGAGATGACCGCGTTCGCCGCGGGCGCCGGCCCGCCCGAGAAGAGCAGGCCGACCCGCTTGATACCGTTTCCCGCCGTCACCTGACGAACACCCCCGCCTTGATCGTCGGACAATCTATCCCGTCTTCAGATTCCTACCCCGTGCCCTCTTCGATGACCCCCATCGCGCGTAACCGCTCGTAGCGGCTCTCGACCAGCTTGCCCGCTCCCAAACCCGCCATCGCATCCAGCGCCGCGGCCACGCGCTCCCCAACCGCAGTGATGACCGGATCCGGATCGCGATGTGCGCCACCCACGGGCTCCTCGACTATCTCGTCGGCGATTCCCAGCTCGACGAGATCCGCCGCCGTCATTCGCAGGCGTCCGGCCATCTCTTCGGCCTTGGTCGCGTCCTTGTACAGGATCTGCGCGCACATCTCCGGACTGATGACGGAGTAGTACGCGTTCTCGAGCATGATGAGCCGGTCGCCGAAGCCGATCGCCAGCGCACCGCCCGACCCGCCCTCGCCGATGCCGACGACCACTACCGGCACTGGAAGGTCCGACAGCACCGCCAGCGACTCCG
>JAENZW010000268.1 GCA_016841065.1 Actinomycetota bacterium | reverse complement strand
TCTGCCGCGCGCAAACTAGCACAACCCTAATATGGCGCGAACCTGAAACTCATCCCCAGCGGGTAGAGTCGTAGACAGGCACGCACACCGTGTCCATTAGTCGCAGCCCCCGACCCAAGCAGGAGGGTCAGTTATGAGAGACAACGCGCCAGAACATCAGACGGACGTCCAGCGCGTAGAGAGCTACTTCGCCCGGGGATTCGTAATCGCAGGCGGCCTCTTCTGGGGCATCGCCGCATTCGCAGGTCCCTATGTGTACCAGGAGACGGGCCTCGCCGCTTCGATGAAGACGGCCATGTGGCCCCTCTTGGCCGCTATCGTGATCCTCATCATCGGATGGACCTACGAGCGCCTCGCCGCAGTGTTGCTCTTCGGCGCTGCCGCAGCCGTCCCCGCGTGGGGAGTCCTCTACAACTGGGAGATCGGCGTCTGGCTCGTCATGTCAGTCGTTCTCATCGTGCCGATGGTGCTCGCGGGCGTGCTGTTCATACTCTCTGCGGGCCCCGAAGCGCTCCCTTCCCTTGCCGAAGAACCGCGGCTCTCACCGGACACGCCCGCCGTGAAGATCCCGCGCAGCACCGGAGCGCAGCCCAGGCCACACTAGAGCGGCGTGCTCGCTCAGGCAACATCGGCGCATTGCCAAGGCGGGTCGAGTCCCTGTGCTTCTCGGCACATCGGCGCTATCCTCGAAGATGGTTTCGCTACGGATACCCGGACTCGTAAGGGGCGCCGGTGGTTGATCATGCCGAGGGCACGGCAGACCCTATGGACGGTCGCAACGATGTGACCGGATCGGCCGGGGAACTGCAGCTGATGAAGAACATGCTGCGGCGCCGGGTTCTCCCCGTGCCGTATGCCGCAGGCTTGGCGATCATCTGTCTCTTCTTGCAGGCTCTGACCGGGGTGTTGATGGCCTTCGCGTACCAGGCGACCCCCGACAGCGCGTACACGAGCACCTATCACATCGCCAACGAGATACCGTACGGATGGCTGGTGCGCACGGTCCATGCCTGGGGCGCGGTGCTGGTCGTGCTGTTCGTCACCGTGCATATCGTGAGCGTGTTCTTGGCGGCCTCCTACCGCGGAGACCGCCAAGCCAAGTGGTTCCTCGGCATCTTCGCTCTCCTTGTGTGCGTCGCCCTCGGCGTGAGCGGACAACTCTTGCCCTGGGACCAGGCGGCGTACTGGAGCACCAGCGAGTCAATCTCTCTCACTAGGCAGGTGCCGCTGGTCGGGGAATGGGTCGCCGGCGTGATGCTCGGCGGGACCTCGATCGGAGCGGCGACGCTCACGCGGTTCAGCTCGGCGCACATTATGCTGCTACCGGCGATGCTCGTCGGACTTCTCGTGTTCCACCTGCGGGCCGGGCGCGGCAGCCCCTCCGGGCAGGACGAGTCGGATGCGGATGTCACCGACGACCATGAGGCGAAAGTACCCATCTACCCGGATCTCCTGATGTCCTGGACAACCACTGCGGTGCTTCTACTCTCCGTGTACGTCGTGCTGGCGATCCTGGTGCCCGCCTCTCTAGATGTGCGTGCAGATGCATCGGTCATGCCGAACGTTGTGAAGCCGGCGTGGTACCTGCTGTCCGTGTACACGCTCTCGCGCTACTTCTCCACGCCGGTGGCCGTCACTATACCTCCCCTCCTCATCACGCTGTTTGCGCTTCTGCCGCTCTTCGACCGCACTCCTTCTCCGAACCCCCGCAAGCGCGTCGCCGTTCTCGCTCTGGGGACGGCTATCATCGCCGCGATCATGATCCTCACCCTCACCGGCGCACTCCTGCAGTAGTCCGACCCAG
>JAENZW010000267.1 GCA_016841065.1 Actinomycetota bacterium | reverse complement strand
TGCGTGGCCCTCGAAGAAGTCCAGCGTGTCATGGATGAACTGAGCGAATACCGCCCGGGTGATCGGCTGCCCTCGCCGCCGCCGTCGCGGTGCATCATCCAGCCGGCAGACGGATTGCCGATCCACGTGGAGCGGTCGATAGCCGGCGTGCTCATCGGCGACGAACCGGCGATGCTCGTCCTGATGCGCGAGGTGACCGAAGGGGAGCAGGCACCGCCCGACACCCCTGAGGGGGAGCAGTTCCTCGAGCTGCTGCTGGGTCTTCTCGATGCCGGCGTGATTGTCGTGAACGGTCGGGCGGACACGATTCGCAGTGTCAACGAGCCTGCGGAGCGACTCTTCGGCTATGCGAGCGGCGAGATGGTCGGACTCAAGGCGCGAGACCTCTACATCTCCGACGGCGACTACGAACGCATCAGCTCCGGCACCCAGGACATGGCACTGAGAGGCGAATCTCACCATACCCAGATGGCGCTTCGAGCTCAGGACGGCCGCCCGTTCGACGCCGAAGTCTCAGTGCGCGCTCTCGGTGGAGCCGGGCGCGATCGCATCATCATCGTCCGAGACGTCACGATGCGCACGCAGGTCGAATCGCGACTGCGCGCGTCGGAGTTGCGCTTTCGGCAGGTTGTCCACGAGGCGCCCTTCGGGCTGTTGTTCTACCAGCTCGGTCCGGATGGCCAGCTCGCCCTCACGGGGTCGAATCCGACCGCCGATGAGATGCTCGGAATAGACGGGGCCTCGTGTGTCGGCATGAGCATGGAGTTCGAGTTTCCGGGACTCAAGGGTCATCCCGCCCTGGAAGAGTTCCGACGGATCGCTGTCGAGGGCGGGACGTGGCATGCTGCGGAGTTCGCGTACCGCGACGAAAAGATGGATGGCGTGTTCGATATGACCGTGTTCAGCACGGGGAATCGGCAGGTCGCGATAGCGTTTGGCGACATCACCGAACGCGTCGACGCCGAGCGCAGGGAGCGACAGTACGTCGCGCGTCTGAGCGCGATGGCCGCCGAGCTGGCCGCCACGGAGGATCGAGAGCGTCGCAGGCTGGCCGAAGACCTCCACGACCGCGTTGGCCAGGCGCTTGCGGTTGCCCGCATGCGCCTACACCAGACACAGGATGAGGGCGGACCCTGCGACGCCGAGGAGCTCGAGACGATCGGTATGCTCCTCGACGAGGCGATTCGCGAGACGCGTGCTCTCACGACCGAGCTGTTCCCGCCGTTCCTCTACGAACTCGGTCTGCCTGCGGCGTTGCAGTGGCTCTGCGACGAGTGCGACCGCGTCCACGGGTTGCGCTGTGTCTTGCACACCGACATGTACGATGCCGACATCGACGATGAGACGAAGGCTTTCCTGTTCAGGGCGACACGCGAGTTGCTCGTCAACGTCGTCAAGCACGCGAAGACCGACAGCGTATACGTGGGTGCGGACTACGCAGAGGGCCTGATACGGCTAACCGTCGAGGACGACGGAGTGGGATTCGACGTCACAGCGTGGACTGAGGCGGGTGCCGAAGACAGGGCCTTCGGACTGTTCAGCATCAGCGATCGGCTGCTCCACGTGAGCGGCAGTATCGACATCAGGTCCGCGCCCGCTCGGGGAACGAGGATCGTGATAGAGGTCCCGTGCTACATGGGGGGCACGTGCTGATTCGGCTCGCCACGCCGTTCCGGCCGTCCACGCACGGCTTCGGTTTCGCCAATGCCTGGGAGAACCGTCTGGTCGATGTGCGCGTTGGCGGTCGTCCCATGCAGCTCATCACGCGCGGCCGCTGCGGCGGCATGTCCTTCGCCGCGCTCGACT
>JAENZW010000040.1 GCA_016841065.1 Actinomycetota bacterium | reverse complement strand
CGGCGATGTCGGCCAGTGTGCCAGTGAGCGTCTCCTGGCGCGGCGTCGTGCCCCAGCGCACGAGCGCGACAGGCGTCTCGGGCGAGCGCCCGAATTCGATGAGCCGCGCGGATATCTCGGGCAGGTTCTTGATGCCCATGAAGAAGCAGATGGTTCCCACGGCGGTGGCGAGCTTGTCCCACTTGACGTCGCTCGTCTCCTTCGACGGGTCCTCGTGCCCGGTGACGAACGCCACGTCCGTCGTCATCCCCCGGTGCGTCACAGGGATGCCCGCATACGCAGGCGCTGCGTACCCGCTCGAGATGCCGGGGACGACCTCGAAGGGTATCCCCGCATCCACGAGCGCGAGCGCCTCTTCCCCGCCTCTGCCGAAGATGAACGGGTCGCCGCCCTTGAGACGCGCGACGACCTTGCCGCCGTCTTCGGCAGCCTTCGCCACGATGATTGCGTTGATCTCGTCTTGCGTGACGTGTTGCGAAAAGCCCTTCTTGCCGACGTAGATCAACTCGGCATCATCGCGCGCAGACGCGAGAAACCGCGGGTTGGCGAGGTAGTCGTAGACCACCACGTCGGCCGCGGCCAGACACTCCATGCCGCGCACGGTCATGAGACCCGGATCGCCGGGGCCCGCGCCGATGAGATAGACGATGGGAGCGCCCATCCACCCTCCTGTAGTCGGGGTCGGTTCTGTCTTCTTTGACGATGTGCCTGAAGCCCGCGTGCTAGGTCTCCAGAAGACCGTCGACCCTTCCCCCTGCGGCGTCCGCCGCTCCCCTGATCTCGGCGAGCACTGCGTCAGCGCCCATGCCGAGTAGTACCTCCACCATCGCCTCACCAAGTGCGATGGGCTCTGCCGGAGAGCCCTCGAGACGGTGGCGGAGAATCGTCGCGCCGTCGACCGAACCGACGAGCGCGTCCATTACCAGCTTGTCGCCCTCGTAGCGGGCGTAGGCGCCGATCGGCACCTGGCAGCCGCCCTCGAGACGACTCATCACGACGCGCTCCGCGGTCACGCACTCCATGGTCTCGGGATGGCCGATGGCCTCCATGACGTGGCGCATGAACTCATCGTCTTCACGAATCTCGATGCCGATGGCGCCCTGCCCGACGGCGGAGACCATGTGCTCGGGATCGATGTAGTGGGTGATGCGGTCCGCCCAGCCCATGCGTGTGATGCCCGCGCTGGCAAGGATCACCGCGTCAAGCTCACCGTTCTCTGCCTTGCGCATGCGCGTGTCGAGATTGCCGCGCACGTCCACGATCTCGAGGTCTGGCCGAAGAGCCAGGACCTGCGAGCGCCGCCGAAGCGACGAGGTTCCGAGCGTCGCGCCCTCAGGAAGCGTGCCGAGGCTGTAGCCGGCGCCGCTGACGATCGCGTCGCGCGGATCAACCCTCTCGGGCATCGCCGCGATGTAGAGTCCGTCGGGGAGTTCGGTGGGGACATCCTTCATCGAGTGCACGCACAGGTCCACGGTGCCAGCCATGAGCTCGACTTCGAGTTCCTTCGTGAACAGACCCTTGCCGCCGACCTTGGCGAGCGGGACATCGAGGATCTTGTCGCCGGTTGTCTTGATGATCTGGAGGGATACGGGAAGCCCCGTGATCTCCTCGACCTTCGCCTTGATGTATTCAGACTGCCACAGGGCGAGCTTGCTGCCCCGGGTACCGATCGTCAGCTGTGCGCGCTCAGCAGCCAAGCGTATCTCCCATCTCATTCGCGGCGCTGTCTCCCTGCTGCCCGGAGGCCTTCTCAGCAGCACCCTTCGCCTTGCCGAGGAGAGAGCGTAGCAGCCCTGCGTGGGGTGCCTTGCCCTCCGGGTTAGCGTCCAGGCCATACAGGTAACGCGCCGCCTCGACGTACGCGACTCCGTACCGCTCGCCGGCGACGTCCTTCAGGCGATTCGTGGGTCCGTGCAGCATCTTGTTCACGATCGCGCAGGTGAGCGCATCGATCGTCTGCAGTTCCTTCTCCGACAGACCCCCGAGCCTGCGTATCGCCTTCTCGAGTTCCGCCTGGCGCACAGCCTCGGCCTTCGCGCGGATCGCGGCAACGGTAGGGACTACCTCCATCGACTCGAGCCACGCTTCGAACGCCTCCATCTCCTCGGCGATGATGCCGTCGGCCCTCTCGGCCTCGTGCATCCGATCCTCGAGGTTCGCATCGACGACGCTTGAGAGGTCGTCGATGTCGTACAGGAAGACGTCATCGAGTTGGTTGACGGTGGGCTCGATATCGCGAGGCACCGCGATGTCGATAAGGAACAGCGGACGGCCGCGCCGGTGACGCAGGGCTTCCTCGACCTTCGCCTTCGTGACCACGTACTCCGTGGCGGCAGTCGAGGAGATGACGATGTCGGCGTCCGCCATCCGCACGAAGAGATCGTCGTAGCGAATCGCCTCTCCATCGAACTGGCTCGCAAGCTCCACGGCGCGATCGTACGTGCGGTTCGCGACCAGGACGCTGGACACTCCGTTGCACAGGAGGTGCTTCGCGGTGAGTTCACTCATCTTGCCGGCACCGAGCACGAGGATCGTGCGGCCGCGCAGAGACTCGAAGACCTTCTTGGCCAGTTCGACTGCAGCGTAGCTGATCGACACAGCGGACTCGCCGATCGCCGTTTCGGTCCGCACACGCTTTCCGACTTCGAAGCTCTGACGGAACAGCTTGTTGAAGATGCGGCCCGTCGCGTTGTGCTGGAACCCGTGATCGTAGGCCTCTTTGACCTGCCCGAGTATCTGGGCCTCGCCGATCACCATCGAATCGAGCGACGCGACGACGCGGAACAGATGCTTGACGACCGCCTCGCCCTCAGACATGTAGAGGTAGCGCACGAGATCGTGGCGGTCGAGATCGTGATAGTCGGACAGGAAGTCGATGATGGACCCGGGACCGTCGCTGTCCGCACGCGTGACCGCGTATATCTCGGTCCGGTTGCACGTAGACAGAATGACAGCCTCGACCACGTCCGCCGAAGAGGTCAGAAAGGACAGCGCCTCCTCCTGGCGGTTGGCCGGGAAGGTGAGCTTCTCACGAATCTCCACGGGCGCGGTCTTGTGGCTCAGACCGACGAGCGTCAGCTGCATCCGTTCAGTCTCGTCTCACCTGTCGTCGAAAAAGGTACGCCCTCGCCAGAGCGGTGCGTGTTGTTCAGGCAAGCAGGCCCGGCGAGGGCGAGAAGGGTCACACGCGAACACACGCACCCCTGCGCTTTGCCTGAACATGCGGATTCTACCATCCTGGTCCGGTCGGGAGCAATTTGCGGGCCGAGACTCGAAGTGCCGGACGGGAGGTCTCCTACGGGAGTTTCGGCGCCCGGAGAATACGGCGATTCCGCCACCCAAGGAGCGGCGCTAGCCCCGCCGCGCCTTCCTCACGTCGCCGTCCACAATCGCGAAGAACACCTCGGGTAGCAGGCCCTTCAGTCGGAAGTAGAAGCGGCTCAACCCGTCAGGAATGATGTAGTACTTGTTGCGCTCGATCCCGCGGATGATTGCCTCGGCAACCTGTTCCGGTGGGACGGCCTTGATATTTCCCGCCACGGCATCGGTCTCCGGCGGGCGCAGGGTCTTCTCGTAGTCGAGAGCAGGAGTATCGGTGTCGGGAGGGCACACCACCGACACGCGCACTCCAAGCGGCTTCATCTCGAAGCGCAGAGCCTCGGTGAAGCCCATCGTCGCGTACTTGGCACCCGCGTAGCCGGTGTAGCCGTATATGCCGAGAAAGCCCGCCACGCTCGCCACGTTGACTATGTGACCGAAGCCGCGCTCGATCATATACGGCGCGGTCGCGCGGCATGGCCATACGACGCTGAAGTAGCCGCTCTCCATGTTGCGGGTCATGAAGTCGAGCGGCATCTTCACGAACTCGCCGGGCAGGATCGTACCGGCGCTATTGACGAGAATGTCAGGCGTCATTCCTTCGGCGACGAGGTGGTCGATGGCCGCCTTCGCCTGGCTGAACTCGGCGAGGTTCGCGCTTGCCGTCAGAACACGCTGGGAATCGGTGAGCCGCGCGGCAAGGATCGTCGACTTCGCGACTTCGAGCTTCTCGGGATCCCGAGCCACGATCGCGACATCGGCGCCGCGCTTGGCGAACGCAACCGCGGTGGCAAGCCCGATCCCACTCGACCCGCCCGTGACGATCGCCTTCTTGCCCCGAAGCGTGGCGTCCATGCTACTCCCCCCCATCCACAAACCGCTCGAACACCTCTTCGGCAGAGGGTGTCTCACCAGCGACGATGCGCTCGAAGAGGTCCGAGTCGGCAATGGCTTCGAAGACGGGCCTGCGCTCGTCCTCGCCGCCGGGCACGCGCTCCATCACGAGCACGCGTACCTCGCCGAGCAATCGGGTGTATGTCTCCCACTCCGGTCCGAATTCCGCTTCGAGTTGCCTACGCAGCCGCTTCGCGACGGTAGGCGCGGCTCCGGCAGTCGAAATGGCGATCTGCAGAGGACCACGCTGCACGATCGAGGGCACAATGAAGTTGCACAGCTCGGGCACGTCGACCACGTTCACGAGGCACCCCAGAGACTCCGCCTCGTCATGCACCGCACGATTCACCTCAGTCGAGTCAGTGCCGCACACAACGAGGAAGGCTCCCACGAGGTCTCCGCGTACGTAGCCGCGGCGCTCGTGCACGATCTGCTGCTCTGCCGCCATCGACTCGAGTTCGGGACACAGGTCGGGTGAAACGACCCGCACGTCGGCACCGTAACGAAGCAGCGTCGCGACCTTGCGAGCGGCGACCGCGCCGCCGCCCACGACAACAGCCAGCCGATTGGAGAGATCGACGAAGACCGGGTAGTAGGGCTTCGCGTACTCTTCGGCCACGGAGCTTCTACCCGCCGAGGCCGAAGACGTGGAAGCCTCCGGGGAGAGTCCGCGCAAGAACCGCGAGAATGAGGACGGCAACGACTCCGACGATTGCGATCCACGAGGCGGCGCGGGAGGAGATCCCGTGCCGGTAGAGCCTCACGATATACGCGCCGAATATCGCCCAAACCACGCCGGACATCATGACGCGGGGATCCGCCCAGAACCAATCGACGTCCGTCTCGACGGCCCGGATGATGCCGAGAACCATCCCGGCGGTATAGATCGGATACGCCAGCGCTATCGTGCGGCGAGCGACGGACTGGGTCTGCGTCAGCGACGGCATCCGGCGGAACAGTACGCTCGTCTTGTGCTGCTTGAGTTGCGAGTCGAGCGCCAGATAGAGCCCGGACGCCGCTCCGCCGATGATGAAGCCCGCGTTCGCGAAGACGATGAGCGCGACGTGGATCGTCACACGCCAGCTGTTCAGCTGATCGATTGAGTCCGTGCTCAAACCCGTCGGCTTCGCGCCCTCGAGGAGCTGGGCGATTATGAGCAACACGAGCGCGGCAGGCACGAGGAACGTCCCATACACCTTCACCTTGATGAGGTGTTCGAGGACGAAGTACATCATGAGCAGGGCCCACGCGACGAGAATGAGCTGGTTGTACGGCCCGAGAATCATGCTCTCGTCGTAGGCCGCGGAGCGCAGCCCGATGGCCGCAGTCAGAGACAGGAATCCTGCCCCGGTCGCAAACCGTCCCCACCACGCAAGATTCTGCCTGCGCATGAGGAACTGGTACGCGTAGAGGACCGTCGCTCCGACCAGCAATGCGATGGTCAGCCAGTATGTGACTACTGCGGCTTGCTTCATGCGTACCTCCCTCCGCGATGACGAACGCCTGCGGTCAGATACCCGCAGTTGAGCCCATGATAGAGCACACTCGAAACGCGCGCGCGCCTAAGCGTCCCGGCGCTCGACTGCCTCCTGGACCACCCCGAGCTCTTTCTCGAGGCGCATGATCCGCCTGAGAATGAGGGACACGTAGGTGACGAACGCCACCCACAGCACGCCGTACGCGGCGATCACATACGGAGCGTCCTTGAGTACCAGGTCGTAGAGTTCCTTGTTGGTCGGCTCCATCTTCCCTTGAACCTCCTTCACGGTCGCATGATGCGGCCGGCTAGTCCTCCAATGCGTCCTTGACGACCTCGAGCCGCTCGCGCATGCGTTCCTCGTGCATGCGTACCACGTAGATCGCGTAGCCGATCATGAGCATGCCGATCTGGGCCACGATGAACGGGAGCAGGTTTGAAGTGGCCATCCCGGATTTGAAGACCACGGGATGGTTGGACGGCAGCAAGCGCGTGATGAAGAACGAAATCGGCGCGTCGATGGCAGCGATAACCGCGAACGCGCCGGCATATACCGCACGCCGCTCCTCGTCTTCGCTCGAGTTTCGCAAGACGAAGTACGCGACCATCAGCAGCATCATGATGAAATACGTCGTAAGGCGCGGCTCCCAATCCCACCACTGGTTCCAGGACGCCTTCGTCCACAGCACGCCGGTGATCATGGTGAGTACCACGAACACCAGAGCGGTCTCCATCGCGATGCGGGACTTGGTGTCGTACTCCTTGCGCCGCGTCGTGAGGAATCGTATTCCGAAGTACGCGGAGAGTAGCAGCACGAGGAACGAGGCTTCGGCGACCGGTACGTGGAAGTAGAAGATCTTCTGGCTGAACCAGGGCTTGCCGTACTCGAACTGCGGAGCCGCAACCGTCGTCTCGGCGCTAGCCGTCCCCGTCGTGTCGACACTAGCCGCGCCGCTCGCTTCCGCGCTCGGCGCAGCCGTGGTCTCTTGGGTCACGATCTGGAAGGGGAACGCGCTCGTGATCGTCTCGCCCGCCTCGTTCTGGTACGTCACGGGCTCGTCGAGCTTGACGGTGCCGAAGCGCTGGACCTCTGCGGTGAAGAATGCCATGAAGAAGGCCACAGTCGTCAGAACGCCGCCAATCAGCAGCAAGACGAGTGCGATCTTGAGCTGTTTCACTGCGCGAACCTCCTCGGGACGGAGTCCTCTACGAGCCTCTAGGCACCGACGACGAACTCATAGAGCCCGTACGAAGCCACAAGCATGATACCGTCGTAGCCCGCGATGAGCGCCATCGCCTGCCAGAACGGGGTGGTGGCATCGGCGCCACCGAGCACCGCGGTCGTCGTCGCGGACACTGCAGCGAGCAGCAGCGGGTACATCAGCGGAACCATCAGCACTGCGAGCACGAAGTCCTTGCCCTTCGTATTCACAGACATTGTAGCGAGCAGCGTGCCCACTCCCGCGATTCCGAGCGAACCCGCGGCAAGCACGAGCGGGATCATCCACCAATCGCCGGCGTAGCCCGAGCCCTGCAGGAACAGGAATGCGAAGATCGGAATCGTGAGCATCTCCACGATGCCGAGGAAGACCAGGTTGCCGATCGCCTTGGCGAAGAAGATGACCGGGCGGTCCACAGGCGACAGCAGGAGCGCCTCAAGGCAGCCCTGGTCCTTCTCGTGGACGAGCGAGCGGTTGAGCCCGAGCATCGACGTGAAGATGAAGGCCAGCCAGAGCAGTCCGGACGCGATTTCACGCGGATCGAATGCCTCGCTTGCCTGCGAGAGCGCGACCTGATAGACGACCATCGTCAGCAGGGCGTAGATGCCCATCGACGTAACCATCTCTTTGGTGCGCAGTTCCATGACGATGTCTTTTCGAAGGATCGCGCGGAACTGACGCCACGAGAGCGACCGGGGTTTCTCGGCAGCTGTGCTCATCTACGAAACCCCCGTCCCGACCGTCGATCGGTAGGTCGCGACGAATCGCTCCTCGTCGATCTCGCTCCGGGCCTCGGAGAGCACGACCTTTCCCCTCGCAAGGATGAGCGCATGCGAGCACAGCTCGAGCCCCTTCGAGAGATCGTGGCTGATCATCACGAACGTGTGGTCCTCGCGAATCTGCGCGATGAGCGAGTCGAATATCTCCATCGCGTGCGGGTCGAGTCCAGAATAGGGCTCGTCGAGGAAGAGCACGTCGGGGTGGTGTAGCAGTGCGCGCGCGATCGAGAGGCGCTGAAGCATGCCCCTCGAGAACGTGCGGACGAGATCGAGACGACGATGGTCGAGTTCGACTGCCACTAGCAGCTCCCGAACGCGATCAGCGGCGTCCTGAACGCCGTACATATCTGCGAAGAACTCGAGATTCTCGAGAGCAGAGAGGTCAGGATAGAGCAAGGGATTATGGCTGATGAGGCCGATGCGACTTCTGAGTTCGACGGCACCCTCGACCACATCAAGTCCGCAGATGGTGGCCGTCCCGGAACTCGGTGCAGTCAGCGTCGTGAGCACATGGACGAGCGTCGTCTTGCCTGCACCATTCGGGCCGAAGATCGAGAGAAACGCGCCCTTGGGCAGGTCGAAACTCACCCGATCCAGGGCTTTGCGCACGCCGAAGGTCCGGGTCAGTTCCCGGACCTCGACAGCAATCTCTGTGCAGTCTTCCCCCATGCTCTCCCCGCTAGGAGCGCTTCTTGCGCGCGCCGGCGGCCGCCGGCGCCTCGACGAGCACTGCCTTCTTCGGCCACGCCGCCAGGCCTGTGCCGACGATCGTCAGGAAGAATCCGATCCACACCCAGCTGATGAGCGGATGGATCGCGACGCGCACGTACATGTAGCCGGATTCGATGCTGTTCACGACGAGGAAGACATCCTCGAGAAGTCCGTATCGGATGTCCGCAGTGGCGCGGACTTTGCCCTGCTTCGCGAAGTCGGTGTAGTTCGGCTTGAGCACGCCAAGGTCCTTGCCATCCTTCGAGACGGCGAATACGAACTGTGACTCGACATCGCCGTTCGCCCGGTTGTCCTCAATGAGGCCCTGGTACACGAAGAGGTAGTGGCCCACCGGGAACTGCTCGCCCTCCTGTAGGGCGAGCGCGCCGTCTGCGCGGTCCACATACATAGACGAGCCGACGAGACCCAGCAGGATGATTCCGATGCCCAGATGCGTCAGGTAGCCGCCGGACTGGGTTCGGGCCCTAACGAGTATCTGTCCGAGAGCCGTGAAGAAGCCCTCGCCCTTCGCACGCGAACGCGCCTTCGCTCCCTCGATGAAGAGCATGCACGCAACGCCGATGGCGAGCGCGCCCACGGTGAGTCCGACTATCGAGTAGAAGATGCGCAGCGGCGCCGGCTCCCACGGATTCGAGCTACCGGATGCCCGCAGTACGGGATAGAGCTTCAGGTACCACAGCGTCAGCATTCCAACGGTGAGCGCGCCCGTGAGCACGATCGACGACTTTATGCGGCGCCAGAAATCGGCACCGATCGTCTTGCGCCACGACAGCAGCGGGCAGATGGCCATGATGCCGACGTAGATGATTCCCAGCGGGTGCGCCAGGGCATCGTAGTGGTTGGCTTCGAGCGACTTGCCGGTGAGCGCCGGGGACAAGGTGAACAGTGCCACGACGATAGCCGAGAGCAGCATGAACACGTTGTTGAAGTAGTACGAGGACTCTTTGGAAGTGAGCGACTCGAACTCCTCGGCACCACCGAACTCCTTCGACCGCACGCTGAGTCCCCAGACGGTCGCGATGATCGGCAGGATCATCATGGCCGCGAACAGATACAGCGACAGCGGGTCCTTCCCGAAGGCGTGAACCGAGTCGATGACACCCGAACGAGTGATGAACGTGCCGAGGATAACGAGCACGAAGCTCGCGGTCGCCTGGATGACGGCCCACTTCTTGAAGATGCCGCGTCGGCGATAGACCGTGAAGGAGTGAAGCAGTGCTACACCAGTCAACCACGGAAGCAGCGAAGCGTTCTCGACCGGGTCCCAGGCCCAGTAGCCACCGAATGACAGCTCCCAGTACGCCCATATGGCACCGAGCCCAATTCCGATACCGAGGAACAACCAGGAGAACACCGTGATGCGGTCGACGAGCTGGACCCAGCGCTTCGAGCCATCGCCCACGAGCAACGCGCCCATTGCGAACGCGAACGGCACCGTGAGTCCCGCATAGCCGATGAACAGCGTGGGCGGGTGCAGAATCATCGCCCAGTGCTGCAGCAGTGGGTTCATTCCGTTATTCGTGAGCAGCTTGCCCGCTGCGTCGATGACGGGCAGGCCGAACTGCGCGTCCGCGAGGTTCATACTTGTGACTCTGAACGGGTTGTTCGTGTCGATGAACAGGGCGACCAAGAAGAACACCTGGACGACGTTGAAGATGGCGAGAGACGCGTTCGAGAGTGCATCCGTCTCGGCTATGCGCTTGTAGGCGATATACGCGCCGAAAAGCGCGATCAGCCACGCCCAGAAGAGCAGCGAGCCTTCGCGCCCCGCCCACACGCCGGAGATCTTGTAGAGCCACGAGAGGCTCGACACGTCGGTCGAATGGTTCTCGGCCACGTATTGGAACGCGAAATCTTGCCGGAAGAACGCGGACAGAAGAACTCCGACGGCGCCGGTCGTGCCCACGAGCACGCCAAAGGACGCAAGATAGCCGAAGTTGGTGATCGACTCGCCTTCGGAGTGGGACATGGTTCGCGCCCACAGAAGCGAGACAATGGACACGATGCCGCTCAGTACGGCAATTCCCAGAAACAGAGTACCTAGTGATGTCATGTAGCGAACCCTCTCCGCCAATTGGACATGCAACGGACCGGCGGTTCTGCCCGGCGGCCCGGTGGTCTCATTGCGCTACTGTGCTGCCCCCGCAAGAGAGACGGACGTCGCCACGAAGACGCCGTCTTCCTCCAGAGCCCCCTGGAGAACGACGGTCGCACCATCCGTCACACCCTCCGGAAGCCCTCCGGAGAACGCCACGTCGATAGCCTCGGAGCCCTCACCCGCGATTGCGAAACGAACCGCACTAGCGGGATCGTTGACCGATCCGGACACAATGTCTCCCGTAAGCTTGGTCGTGATGCCGATCATCGAGGCCCTGGCGCTGAGAATGCTGGCTACGCTCAGCGCGTCATCAGCAGCTTCGTACTTCGAGGGACACTTCGTGATCATGTTGTCCGACTCGACAACACCTGTCTCGCTGATGGTCCCGGTCACGATCGCGATTACGCCATCGCCGAATGTGGACGGCATCTCGCCGGTGAAGACGACTTGGACGGTCGGAGCGTTGTCATCCGCACCTTCGTCCCGGATATCGAAGCGCATGGGATTCGTCTTCTTGTCCCACGAACCGGCAACCACGCTGCCCGTAACCTTGACGCGGTCGCCAACCAAGTCCGGATTGTCGGCGATGTCAGCCACGGTTGACTTGTCGGCCGCAAATAGCACAAGAAATACGACAATGCTCGCCACGGCCGCCAGAACAATCCCGGTCACCGCGATCAGACGAATCCTCGCACGCTTGTTCACCTGCTCGTCACCCTTTCCCTCCGACCTGGGGTCGGTTGTGCATCGTCACAGGTGGCAGTCGGCTCGAGCGCGCGAGACTGAAGGACCGGCTCGGTCTCCGGTCAACGTACACGCCACCGCCACAACTCACTGCTTGCCTGAACGAGAAGGATAGTACCACCTGCGCGAGGCCTCCGACAAAGGTCCGGCCCACACGCAGCCATAGAGTAGAGCAAACGTGGTGCCGAAACCCACGGACATCACTCCTGGACGGAGTCGGCCTTCTGCAGCCACTGCACATCTGGCTTGAAGCCGACCTGATCGAGAAGATCGACGTACTCCGCCTCCTCGAGCGGGCCATCCGCACCCTTGAGGGCGACCATCGTCGCCTCGATAACGTTCGTGCCGAAAGAACGGCCAGAGAGCCGAGGAGTAGACGTCACGAGCAGCTCGACCCCGCGTTCTCGCACGAACTCGACATCTGCATGAGTCGTGGTGTTCGTAACGACCCACTTGCCCGACATGTCGCGCGGCATGTAGCGACGCACGTACTGCCAGTCACCCGCGATGATGTCGGCATCGCGATACATCTGCTCATGCTTGCCCGTGTACGTCTTCTCCTGGTTCGAGCCGGTCGGATACAGCCACGAAAACGGCATCTGTGCCGCTACAGGGGTGAGCAGCCTCGCGAACAGCCGAAGCGCGCCCCAGCGCCTGATCAGGATCGGAATATCCAGAGCGTAGAGCAGATCGCCGAAAACGAGTTTGCACCCAGCATCGCGCAGGCCCTCGGCCATGCCCCAACGATCGACTGCTGAAGTCATGAGAACCCGCTTGCCGGTCAACTCGAGACCGAGAACGTCAGTCATATAGCGCACCGTCGAAGCCTCCACGGCTCCCTTCAGCCCCGAGCCGTCAACGATGGGTGTATGTGCCGCAGCACGCTTCAGCCGTTTGGCCTCGCGGAAGTGGTAATCGTGGCCATCAGCGCGAAGATAGATGTCGATCCCACCCATTCCGAAAGCCGCGACCTTGCCGTCGAGCTCAGCGATGCGCGCTTCGGCACGGTCAAGTGAACCGTCGGTACCCTCACGCCGGATGCGGAAGCGCTCACTCAGCAGGTCTATCTCGACTTCGTGGTCGCGCGCGGAAGATCCGATCGAGACGCTCACGATCTCCTTGATGTTCCCCACCTCCCGGCGCGTTCGGCGGCGTCACGCAACGCCGAACTCACCCGGCCGCTGCGGGCGCGTTCCTCGTGTGAGCTCATCACTCCCTCGAGTGCGCTGCGCAGCTCCTTCAAGTCGACCGGCACGTCTTCTCGGAGCGGTGTCTGTCCAAGCGGCATGCTCACGACCTCGGCGCCGAGAATGCGTTCGATGAGTTCGATGCGCCAGTCGCTGGCCATGAGCACGACGACATCGTAGTCCCGCAGCGTCGCCAGCGTTTCGAGCAGGCGATTGAAGACGTCGCGCGCCGAACCTGACTCGATACTCTCGCGCTCTTCCTGGGAGAAGACGAGGGTGAAGTCGACACCGATCTCCTCGGCGAGGGCGCGTACTTCCTCTGCGTTGGCGACGGGGAAGCCGACAAGCGCTACGCGTGCACCACGGCGCACCTCGCCGAGCGATTCGAGAAAGGATACGAACGATCGTTGCACGCCGTGCGCGCGCGCGACTTCCTCCTGCGTGGCACCCGCTTCGCGGTCGCCGAGAATCTCATCGAGAGCGTCGAATAGCTTCTCGCGGCTCACCACTTTGTCGCCGATTCGGAAGAACCTCAATCTTCCCTCCCCATGCCGTGTGTACAGACGTGTACACAGCGCTATGAGTATAGCGGAGAGGCGACCTCACGCGTTGCGTTCGTAGATGATCCAGAGTCCTCGAAGCGTGAGGTCGACATCGACGTGCGAGATGGTCTCACAAAGGGGCGCCATCGTCGGCGCGAGCCCGCCGGTCGCGATGACGGGAGCTTCGGCGCCAAGCTCCTCGCGAATGCGGCGCACGAGTCCGTCAATCATGACCGCCTCGCCGAGGATGAGCCCGGCCTGCACCGAGGCGCGGGTGTTCGTGCCTATCACCTTCGCCGGTGGATCGAGATCGACTTTCGAGAGGCGGGCTGCCTTGGCAAAGAGGGCTTCGGCACTCGTCTCAACACCGGGAGCGATAGCGCCTCCCAGGTACGCGCCGCTCGCATCCACGACATCGAGCGTAGTAGCGGTACCGAAATCGACGATGATGACAGGCCCGCCGAGACGCTCGTACGCAGCAACACCGTTGACGATGCGATCCGCTCCGACCTCATGGGGGTTGTCATATCGAATGGGCATCCCCGTCTTGAGACCCGGTCCGACTACCATCGGAGCACCGCCGGTCAGGTCTTCGGACACCTGCTCGTACGCGGAGGTCAGTTTCGGGACGACGGACGAGATCACCAAACGCTCGATGTCCGACGGCACCCGCCCGTCGGCGGCAACGAGGGCTGCGATCTTCACGCGCAGTTCGTCAGCGGTCAGCGCGTGGTTAGTGGATATGCGCCAATGACCCGCAAGCTCGCCTTCTACGAAGAGCCCGAGGACGGTGTGGGTGTTGCCGACGTCGATGGCGAGAATCACCGGCGATCCCCTCTCAACGGGCGTACCGGGTATGACAACCCGGTAACGCCGCAGGTAACCACTCACGTGCGATGGTATATCATCGGCGCAGGTCCGGCGAGGTACGACGAAAAGGAGCTCGCGTGACCGACACCACTGCCAAGATCCTCCTCGTGGACGACGAGGAATCCATTCTCGAGTTCGTCTCCTACAACCTGCGCAAGGAAGGTCACGACGTGACCTGTGCGGGAGACGGAGACGAGGCGCTACGCCTGATGCATGAGGTCGACTTCGATCTCGTCATTCTGGATATCATGCTGCCAGGCATCGACGGCTATGAGATCTGCCGCAAGCTGCGGGCGATCAGCGACGTTCCCGTGCTATTCCTGTCTGCACGGGACACCGAGCTCGACAAGGTCGTCGGGCTCGAGATCGGTGGCGATGACTATCTGGCCAAGCCGTTCGGAGTTCGCGAGCTACAGGCGCGTGTCAAGGCGCTGCTGCGCCGGGCTCCACAGCGCGGCTCACGCGAGGCCGGCGTTGGCGGCGAGCACTTCGAGGCAGCCGGCATCGTGCTCGACGAGGGCGCTCACACGGCCTTCTTCGGCAAGAACGAAATCGATCTGACGCCGCGGGAGTTCGAGCTGCTTGCCACGCTCATGCGTCATGCCGGGAAGGTGCTCACCCGCGATCAGCTGCTGAAGCAGGCGTGGGGCTGGGAGTATCTCGTCGAGACGAAGACCGTGGACACGCACGTGAAGAGGCTGCGCGACAAACTCGAAGCCGCGAAGGTGGATCCCGGCGTCGTCGAGACCGTCCGCGGCTACGGCTATCGAATCCAGGAGTAGCCGCCGGTGTACGCCTCCATCCGCACGCGTGTGCTGGCGTCGGTTCTCGTCGTCGCGCTCGCGTCGGCTGCCGGGCTGTCGTGGTACTTCCTCCAGGAAGTCGAGAGCTACGGTGTCCGCAAGCTCCTCGAGCGCGTCGATGGCGACGCGCGGCTGCTTGCGGCGCTCGTCGGCGAGACGGGAATCCACGATCCTGAAGCCCTGAGCGCGGCGCCCGCCGAGTCCGTCA
>JAENZW010000266.1 GCA_016841065.1 Actinomycetota bacterium | reverse complement strand
GCTAACGAGGGTGGGCCTGTTCGCGAAGATGTCGGCCGCGCCGTTCCACTTCTGGGCGCCCGACGCCTATGCAGGCGCTCCGGCGGCCTCCGTTGCGTTCGTGTCCACAGTGCCGAAGCTCGCCGGCACCGCCGCGATGGTGCGCCTCGTACAGGTGATGGCGCCCGGCGTCGACGGCCTGTCGGTCGTGATTGCTGCAGTTGCCGCCGCGTCGATACTGCTCGGCAACCTCGCGGCACTCACGCAGACCGACCTGCGCCGCATGATGGCGTACTCGGGCATCGCGCATTCCGGCTACCTGCTCATGGGCCTGTCCGCAGGCGCGTCGTTCGCGGGTGCGGACGGGGGAGCGTACGGCTTCGGGGCGACGCTGTTCTACGCGCTCGCGTACGCGGTGCCGTCGATGGCTGTGATGTTCGTAGTTGCCGAAGAAGGGACCGAGATCAGACGCATGGCGGCCCTGGCAACGCGCAGACCCGTCGCTGCCTGGGCGATGGCGTTGTTCCTGGTGTCACTGATCGGTATCCCACCGCTCGCCGGGTTCTTCGGCAAGCTGTACCTGTTTGGATCGACGATAGGTTCCGGTCAGTACTGGCTGGTTATCGTGGCCGTGCTGCTGAGCGTCGTGTCGGCTGGCTACTACTTCCGCATCATGCGCGAGATGTTCTTCGGCGAGAGGGCCGAAAACGAGGAGTCCGCGCCGCTGGCGCGCGCTCCGTTTGCGGCTGTGGCACTCGCACTCGCCGCGCTGATCACGGTCGCAATCGGCATCGGCGCGTCACCGCTGCTGGAGGCGCTCGGGCTGTAGCCGGGGACCGGACGCTCGCGTGGCGCGGGTCGTGCGATGTGGTATTCGCGTGTAGACGGGCCCGTTCGCCCGAATCTTGCTGCTTCGGACGGGTATACTCCTGCCGTTGCCGCATGAACCGGGCGGCGCGGAACGATTCGCGACAGCAAGGATGGGACTACACAGATGTCCTCAGACACCGATACCGATCCGTTGGGCGAGACACCGCGACCTGACGGCAGCGAGCCAGCTGCCGCGGAAGGCGAGTCAATCGCCTGGATGGCCGACGCCGACACGCACCTCGAGCAGGTCGAACGACAGGCTGCGGTGCCGCCGTACCCTGTGGTGACCGGTCCTCTGCCCGTGTGCGACTACACCGGTGAGCCGGGCGAGGAGCCATGTGAGGAGCCGTCGACCGTCAGGCACTGGTCGGGTGCGGCCGTCGTCTTGTCCTCGGTAATGGGTGCGATCGTCGGCGGCCTGCTCGTTGCGGCAGCCATGGTCTGGGTCTTCGGCTACTGGCCCGGGGCCAAGCCGCTTACGAGGGTCAGCACAACGGCGTCCCGACCTGCCGAGGTCACCATTCAGCCTGACAGCAACCTCGACTTCGCCGAGGCCGTTGCCGACAAAGTAACGCCGTCGGTGGTCAATGTGACCGTGCAGCAAGCGGTCATCGACCCCTTCACGGGCGCGCGCGGGCTGACGACGTCAGGCAACGGTAGCGGCGTGATCATCGATGACGTTGGCCACGTGCTCACCAACTATCACGTGATCGAAGGCGTCGAGCGGATTCTCGTAACGGTGGGGGTCGACGATGTGGAGGCCGAGGTCGTGGGCTTCGACGCCCAGACCGACCTGGCAGTCCTGAAGCTCCCGGGTTCGGACTATCCGGCTATTGAGATCGGCTCGTCGGGCGATTTGCGCGTCGGGCAGTTCGTGGTCGCGGTCGGCAGCCCCTTCGGGCTCGAGAAGACCGTCACCGCGGGCATCATCTCCGCGCTGCAGCGTACGAGCTTCGCCGACGGTGCGCGCGACCTGACCGCCTACACG
>JAENZW010000265.1 GCA_016841065.1 Actinomycetota bacterium | reverse complement strand
TATCGTGCCGAAGAGCTCTTCGGCGATGACGGCGCTCCAAGGCCCGAGCTCCGTGCGCTCGCGCCGGAAGGCAAGCGCCGGATGGGCGACAACCCGCACGCCAACGGCGGTGTTCTTCGGCACAAGCTCAAGATCCCGGACTTCACGTGCTACGCGCTCGACGTGCCCGAACCTGGCCGCACCATCGGCGAGGCCACCCGCACGGGAGGCGAGTTCCTACGCGACGTCATGGCGAAGAACGATCGCATCTTCCGGGTCTTCGGCCCGGACGAGACGGCGTCGAACCGCCTCGGGGCCGTGTTCGAGGCGTCCAAGAAGACGTGGATGGCGGGCTTCGAGCCCACCGACGAGGACGGTGGCGAACTCGCGCGCGACGGGCGAGTGATGGAGATCCTCTCGGAGCACACGTGCCTCGGCTGGCTGGAGGGCTACGTGCTCACCGGTCGGCACGGCCTCTTTAACACGTACGAAGCGTTCGTGCACATCATCGACTCGATGTTCAATCAGACCGCGAAGTGGCTGCAGGTCACGCAAGACGAGATCCCGTGGCGCGCGTCGGTGAGCTCGGTGAACATCTTGCTGTCGAGCCATGTGTGGCGGCAGGATCACAACGGCTTCAGCCACCAGGACCCCGGCTTCATCGACGTCGTCATGAACAAGAAGCCCGAGGTCGTGCGCGTGTATCTGCCGCCGGACGCCAACACGTTGCTGTCCGTGCTCGACCACTGCCTGCGCAGCCGCGACTACGTGAATGTGATCGTTTCCGGCAAGCAGCCGCAGATCCAGTTCCTCGACATGGACCAGGCGGTCAAGCACTGCACCGCCGGCGTTGGCATCTGGGAGTGGGCGTCGTCCGACGGCGGCGGCGAGCCCGATGTCGTCATGGCGTGCTGCGGCGATGTGCCCACGGTCGAGACGCTGGCCGCGGTCGACCTTCTTCGGCAACGCATACCGGAGTTGAAGGTGCGGGTCGTCAACGTCGTCGACCTCATGACGCTCCAGCCCGAAGAGGAGCACCCGCACGGGCTGTCCGACGACGACTTCGACGCGATCTTCACCCGCGACAAGCCAATCATCTTCGCGTACCACGGTTACCCGTGGCTTATCCACCGGTTGACCTACCGGCGCACGAACCATGACAACCTGCACGTTCGCGGCTACAAGGAGGAGGGCACCACCACGACCCCGTTCGACATGGTGGTGCGCAACGACCTCGATCGCTTCCACCTGTTCCGCGACGTCGTGACGCGGGTGGAGTCGCTGCAGAGCAAGGAAGCGTACGCGAAGCAGTTCGTGCGCGACAAGCTCGTGGACCATCGCGAGTACATCGCAGCGCACGGCGAGGACATGCCCGAGATCCGCGACTGGGTCTGGCCGTACTGACCTCAGAATGGCGTGAGCATCTGCCTTATCTCGCCCTCGGTGACGAGCGGCGAGGTGTTCATTGCCGTGTCGAGTGTCGCCGTGAGTGCCCGGCCTTGTGCGACGAGCAGCTCTCCGAGCGCGAACGTGGGCGCCGCCGAGATCAGCCCTGCGATAGTGCCGATAAAGAGCCACTCCACGGAGTCCGCCTCCGATGAGATGAACATGCCGCCGAGCACCGACAGCACGAACGACATGATCGCGACGCTTCGGACCATGGCGCCGCGCGCGATCGCGCTCTGGGCTGCCGCATAACCCGGCCCGTTGCGGTAGAACACCGGGTGGACAGGTGAGTACTGTGCGACCGGCGCGAACGCAGACGGCTGCTCCTGCGGGCCTGCCGCGAATGTCGATCGTGAGCCCGCCGCGCCCAGCTCCAATCCCGGCCCGTTCGGGTCGACTGCAACCTCGAAGAACGGCA
>JAENZW010000264.1 GCA_016841065.1 Actinomycetota bacterium | reverse complement strand
GCAGGAGTCTAGATGCGCCAGTTCGTGGCTGGGTTCGAGATCGTGATGGGTCTGGGCATCGCGGGCATGTGGACCGCGGACATCCTGCGGAATCCCGACATCGACACGTCGAACGGGCTCTTTCGCGCCCGCGACACGGACAGCGGGTCGATCTTCTGGCTCCACTGGCTCGCAGAGTACGGCACTGCGGCGACGCTCCTCGCCGGAGGCGTCGGGCTTCTCGCCGACGCAGCATGGTCGCTGCCGGTGTCGCTTCTCGGCGTGGGTGCGCTCATCTACACATCGCTGAACTCGCTCGGCTGGGCTTTCGCGCATCGTGAGCGGTATGCGTACGCTGCCCCGATGCTCGTCGGACTCATCGGCGGACTGGGCGCGGCTGCCTGGCTGATCGTGGGATCGCTCTAGCCCGCATCGTCGACCGGTGGCGGAAATCTTGCCGCAGACCGCCGCTCATCGCGCCAGGTGTACCGCCCGTCACTCAGTCTCGCGCGCGCGATTCCGATAAGCGTACCGAGACGAGGGGCGGTGAGCGATCATGTCCGTTCGAATTCGCAGTCTGGGCGTCGCTGTCTTGGTGGTGACGGCCCTGTCGCTTGTGGCGCTTCCATCCGCATTTGGAGCGCCTCCCATGGAGAGCGTGCTCGTCGACGAGTTCGGCGCGCTCGACAGCGCAACATGGGGTGTCACGCATGCGGGATACTTCTCGCGCACCTTCGGCGCGACGCTGGGCACGGCGACGCTGGGAAGCGGGGCGCTTTCCCTCGCGCCCATCGCTTCCCGAGGCGGTGACGTCATCTGGAGCAAGGCGCCAGTCGTGACGAGCCTTCCCGCGCACGTGACCATGCGCGTGCGATTCCCTGGCGGTGGGTATCGCAACGCACAACTGTACGTGGCGTCGGCTCCCATCACCTCCGCCGATGGTTCGAAATGGTTGGGACCGACGCAACCGTATGTATACGCGTACCTCGGGACGACGAGATACGGGACGTACCCGAAGATCACGACGTACGGGATCGACGGTCAGCAGACCAACGAGGCCCTACCGGCGGCCGTGCCGCTGCCCACCGGCGACTGGCTCGACATCGAGATGTGGCTCTACGAGGACAGTGTGAGATGCACATTCGACGGCCGCAGTCTGACGGCAGCTTGCGATTTGGAGACGGCGCTCGCCGTCACCGGCGGTTTCGCGCTCACGTTCGGGCAGTTCAATGACATCGATCGAGGCGGCGTCGTGATAGACGAGATATCGATCGAACAGGCTGCACCCGCCGAGAGCCAACCGCCCGTTGCCGATGCGGGTTCTGACGCGGAAGCATACGTTGGCGAAGCGGTCGCGTTCGACGGGTCCGCTTCGGCAGCTGTTGACGGGGAGATCGTCTCGTGGTGGTGGGCGTTCGGGGACGGCTCCACCGGTGACGGCGCTTTCGCAGAGCACGTGTACGCGCACGCGGGCGAATATGCGGCCGTCCTCACCGTCATGGACGATCGGGGTGTCACCGCCTCCGACGAGCGAAAGGTGCGCGTACTGTCACCGCTCAAGGGTCTGGCTCGGCTGAAGGCGTCGGTGCGGGCGGCGAACCTGGCCAACAAGTCCGGCAAGATCCCGCGCGGCTACACGCTCGCGCTCGTGAAGAAGCTCGACCGCGCGAGCGTGTCGTGCGGTCGGGGCAATCTCGTCGCGATGAAGGCGGCGCTCGCGGCCTTCATCGACCAGCTCAATGCCGCGAAGGTGCTGAAGCAGACGGCGGAACAGTGGGCGGCCGAAGTCGCGCGGATCATCTCCGCCGCCGAATACCGATAGCGCGCTTCGTCGCGCACGCTGGCGCACGGCGTCCGTGACGAACGGGCAGCCGG
>JAENZW010000263.1 GCA_016841065.1 Actinomycetota bacterium | reverse complement strand
GGGGTGCTGCTGGCGCTTCTCGGTGGTGTCCTGGGTCGCGTCGAGGGCGCGCTCCTCCTGATCGCGCTCGTGGCCTACATCGTCCTGTCCTATCGTGCCGAAGTGCGCGCACGCACGGCAGCGAAGGACTGGCGTGTCGAAGAGGTTGCCGAGCTCACGCAGGGCCAGCCCGGGGTCTATGGGGCCGGTCTGATGGTTGTCGGCGGAGTACTTGGCCTCGTTGTCGGGGGCCAGTGGCTTGTGGATGGCGCGTCGCAGATAGCGCGAGCCGCGGGCGTCTCGGATGCGGCAATCGGACTCACGGTGGTCGCCATTGGCACGTCGCTTCCCGAACTCGCAACGTGTGTTGTTGCTTCATTGCGCGGGGACGACGACGTAGCTCTGGGCAACGCGGTGGGCAGCAACGTGTTCAACATCCTGCTGATCTGCGGGGTGGCGCCTTTCGTGAGACCGCTGGAAGTATCGCAGGAGCTGATGGTGTCGGCCGGGGTGCTCCTCCTGGCGACCGCCGGATTCGCTGTCGTTGTCTGGAAGCGGCCGTGTCTTGAACGCAGGGACGGCGCCGTGCTGATAGGGGCGTACGTGGCTCTGGTGGCGCTGTTGTACGTCGTGGGTAGCTAGTGCGGGTGCTCGACCCCCTTCGTGCTACGCTACCGGCGTCGACGGGGGGGTACCGTGCGAGGCAGCATTCTGGTCGTGGATGACGAGACCACCATCCGTGAGGTGGTCACACTGAATCTCGAGGCCGAGGGCTTCGAGGTGGTGGCCGCAGCGGATTGCGCGAGTGCGCTCGCTACCATCGAGGTGCACCCCTGCGCGCTCGCCATCCTCGACATCATGCTGCCAGATGGCGACGGCATCGAGCTTGCGCGCCGACTTCGCGAACGCACGGACATCCCGATTGTGATGCTCTCGGCCCGGGATTCGGACGTCGACAAGGCCGTGGGTCTCGGGGTGGGCGCGGACGACTACATGACCAAGCCCTTCAGCCCCGTCGAACTCGTGGCACGGGTCAAGGCGCATCTGCGGAGGTACGCCGTGCACAACGGCGGCGATGCTGATGGCTGTCTCACTGCGGGTCCCGTGAGCATCGATCTCGACAGACACAAGGTCACGGTTCGTGGAGAGGACGTCGATCTTACGGCCAAGGAGTTCGACATCCTGCATCTGCTCGCGGAGCATCCCGGCCGCGTCTACACGAAGGCGCAGATCTACGAGCACGTTTGGGGCGAGGAGGTTTTCGGCGATCTTGGCACCATCCAGGTTCACATGCGGCGGCTACGCATCAAGATCGAGATCAACCCGGACGATCCCACGCTTGTCACCACGGTCTGGGGCATCGGCTACCGCTTCGAGGAAGGCGCGTAGCGTGCGCCGCGCGAGCCGTATGGAGCGAATCGCCGAAGGGCTGCGAGAACTCGCCCGAGGTAACTACGCGCATCGCGTGATCTTGCCGGGCGACGATCAGGCCGCGCAGATGGCCGAAGAACTCAACCGTCTGGCCGACGCTATCCAGGCCGATCGCGAGAACGCGGCTGCCTGCGATGCTGCCCGGAGACGCTTGCTTGCCGATATCTCGCACGACCTCCGTACACCCATCGCATCGATTGCCGGGTACGTCGACGCGTTGCAGCGCGGGCTGGGAGACGAGCCCGAACGATACCTGGCGGTGCTGGCACTCAAGACATCGGAACTTGCCCAGCTCACGGACGACCTCTTCTACTCGGCGAGGATAGACGCGGGCGACCTCAAGCTGGCACACAAGCCGCTCGATCTGGCCGAAGCGGTGCGCCGCTCGGTGCTCGGCTTTGAGCCGCAACTTTCCGCGCGCGGCGTCCAGGTGGAGGTCCAGAT
>JAENZW010000039.1 GCA_016841065.1 Actinomycetota bacterium | reverse complement strand
GGCGCGATCGAGGACCACAGGTTGAACTCGGGATCGAGTCCGGTGCACATCCCGGAAAGGATCGCGACCGAGCGGCCCAGCAGCAGCAGGTTTTCGGGCAGCTGGAAGGGAAGGTTCAGCATCAGCTCGCGGAACTGCAGGCCAAAGCTCATCATCTCGGCGTGGTCGATCTCGCGCAGCTCACTCATGCTCATGCCGCCGAAACGGTCGAAGAGCTGCATGCTCGCCATCTCGATGAGCTGGAGGTCGGCCGAAGGAAGCAGCACGCCGAGGTTCTTGAAGCTTCTCACCAGTCGTGCGCCGTCTTGTAGCCCGATCGCGATGACGGCCTCACGCAGGCCCGCGCGCAGGTTCTCGGGCACGTGTCCCACCATGCCGAAGTCGATGAATGTCAGCTTCCAGTTGCGGTTCCCGGCCTCGTCAGTCCCCTCAAGGGGGGTCACGAAGAGGTTGCCCGGATGGGGATCGGCGTGGAAGAAGCCGTCTTCGAAGATCTGCTGCAGGTAGGTGTCCAGCAGCACCTGCGCAACCTGGGACCGGTCTATCCCTGCTGCGGTGATGGCCTCATAGTCGCCGAGTTTGATCGCGAAGACGTCCTCCAACGTGAGTACGCGACGCGTCGTGAGCTCCCAGGCCACGAGCGGAACGTGTGCGAGAGGATTGCCGTCGAAGTTCTCCGCGAAGGCCTCGGCGTTGCTGGCCTCGGCGAGGTAGTCGATTTCGGCGCGTGTCGTGGTGGCGAACTCCTCAACAAGCGCGTTGACGTCCGCCCGGTCGCTGATCGGCTTGTAGCGCTGGAGCCACGCGCCCACACGTCGTATCGCGGCAAGATCGACCTCGACGATTTGCTCGATGTGCGGTCGCTGGACCTTGACCACGACTTCGGCGAAGCCCATCTCGGCGGCGTCTGCCTCGCGAAGACATGCGCGGTGCACCTGGCCGAGAGAAGCGGCGGCCATCGGTGTCTCGTCGAACGAGGCGTAGCTCTCGGAGAGTGGTCGACCAAGCTCAGCTTCGGCTAGCGCGCGGATGGCCGGATAGGACTCGGGCGGGACCTCGTCTTGTAGGTTGGAGAGTTCGTCGGTGATCTCGGGCGGGAGCACGTCGAGGCGTGCCGATAGGAACTGGCCGACCTTGATCATGAGCCCGCCCATGCGTATGGCGAGCGCGCGGAATCGGACCGCTGCGCGTCGGTTGCGCTCGGAGCGGTTGCGGCGGGCCACGCCGCCCAGACCGATGCGACGGGCGATGATCTCCCAGAAGATGAATCCAAGAACGATCCGGCCAAAGAAGAACACGATGCGCCAGTAACGGGCGCGGAGTTGAGACGGCTTCATCGACTCTCCGTTGCTGTGCTTGTGGTGGCCTGTGGCAGCTGCGTGCGTCTAGCCCTCGGCGAGTATGGCGTAGAGCTTCTTGCGCGTGTCGTCCAGGATCTCGATCGCGGCTTTGACTTGGTCGGCCGAGCCGTTCTTGCCGATCTGGAAGACGGCGGGCATGAGGCTTCCAACGGTCTCGCGGTAGCCAGCGGTGCGGGAGTCGCTCTGTGCTGTCTCTTCCCACGGTGCGGGTTGATCGGCGGTCTTCGCGACCTCGGCCCTGCCAGCTTCGGTCAGGCTGTAGACCTTCTTACCCGAAGCCTCCTCGGCGCTGACGAGACCCTCGTCGGCGAGCAGCTGGAGCGCTGGGTAGACCGAACCGGGGCTTGGGGTCCAGGCGCCTTCGCTGCGGGCTCTGAGCTCTTGGATCATCTGGTAGCCGTGCATGGGGGCTTCCGAGAGCAGGCGCAGGATGGCGGTGCGAATGTCGCCGCGACGTGCGCGCATGCCGCCGAAACCGCCGAAGCCATTGGGCATGTCGCCCATGCCGAACGGAGGCTTGAAGCCGTGCCGGCTGAACCCGCCGTGGGCGTGGCGTGCGCGGTGGCCGCAGGACTCGCCGCTATCGTTGTGAGTGTGCATGAGAGGTCCTTTCGTAACGTGGTAACGCGATATATCGCTACCTATCGCGATATGATAGCACACGACGTGCCAGAAGGGCCCGCTTCTCGTGCTGAGGAAGTCCCCGTGACAGGGGGGGCCGCGGCGCAGGCGGTCTCTCATGGGGCAATATCAGGGAGTCCCTTTCGCTGCAAACGAAGCGCTCCACCGGAGCCTTCGGTCACCGACGCCGGAGGTCGCCGCACACCTCCAGCCTCGGCCTCACCCCTGAGCGTGTCGGTTCAGCCTCTCGGCGCATCAGTTGCAGCAGCAGAACAAGAGGTCCATACCCGTCTGTGCGCGATTCTCAACCGCGATGAGCGATTGTGTCCCGCGCACGCGATGTGATCTCATATGCGCCGATTCGCTAAACACCCACAATGTGTGTTCCGATACGTCGTGTGTACGCTCAGCGTTTGGAGACTTCGTGCGTCTCAAGTTCGGCCTCAGGACTTGGCTCATCGCGGCGTTCGTGACGGTCGTCGCGGTGCCGCTGTTGGCTGCGGGCTTCTTTGCCATAAGCTCCTACCAGAACGGACTGCGCCGGGAGGCCGAGCGCACCGTTGAGACGAGCATGAACGTGGCACAGGCGAGTCTCCGAGAGGTCGGCGAACGTCGTGTCGCCCAACTCCAGGGACTTGCCGCCAACGATTCGTTCTGGCCGAAGAACGTCGACGACGATCTTATGACCTCTCAGGCTGACGTCCTCGACACGACCGCTGTTCTTGTAGTCGACCCGAAGGGCATCGTGGTCGCTTCGAGCACGCGCTCGAAGCCTCATCTCGCAGAGTGGGATCTCATGCGGGGCGGTCCCGCAAGTGGGGAGGCCGACTACTTCTTCGGCATAGTGCCTGATCAGGAGTTGTCCGCCCTCGGGCTTGCGCAGGATCTTGCAGTTCCGGTGAGGGAAACGAAGGGTGGGACTGTCGTCCCCGGTGAGGAGTGGGGAGCGCTCTCGGTCGTTACCATCGCGCCGATGAGGGGCGGCAGAGGTGCCGTTGTCGCCATCGACTCTCTCAAGGGCCGCGTGGACTTCGTCGATTCGGTTGTGGCGAAGGTGGGTGGCACGTGCACGGTGTTCCAGCACGGCGTTCGTGTTTCCACGACGGTGAGCGACGAGGCTGGCGAGCGAGCGACCGGCACGGTCGTGTCAGATCCGGTAAGGCAGCGGACGCTCGATAGCGATGAGCCATTCCGCGGTGAAGCGTCCGTCGTGGGCAAGTCGTACCTCACCGCGTACGATGCGCTTCACAATCGTGACGGTGTGGTCATCGGCATGCTATACGTCGGCGTTGCGCTTGAGCCTTACAACGCTGCGACGACCCGTTTCGCGAGCACGTTCACGGTCATGATCGGCGTCGGTCTCGCGCTGGCGCTGATCGGCGCATTCAACATCTCGAAGGGCATGACCAGGCCCCTCGAGGGCATGCTTGAGGCCGCCACGAGGGTGGCCGGTGGTGACCTGACGACAGTGATTCCCGCGACCGGATATCGCGAGGCAAGGAGCGTCGCTGAATCCTTCAAGCTCATGACCGAGGGTCTTCGGTCCATCCTCGGCCAGGTCGGCGGCAGCGTGCAGCGGCTGCGCGACGTGTCGAAGGACATTACGGTGGCATCTGACAGTGCCGCCGATCAAGCCAGTCGGCAGGCGTCATCGGTGGCCGAGACCACAGCCACGGTCGAGCAACTGAGCCGCACGTTCAACTCCGTCGCTGAAGGCGCGCGACGCGTGCTCGATATTGCCGAAGACTCGCTGGAGCGGGCCGAATCGGGTCGCGACACGATCGATGCAAGCAACGCGACGATGGACGACCTCGCGCAGGGCGCCCAGCAGGTCCGAGAGGCTGCGGAGGCGGCTGCGCTTGTCGCATCGGATATCTCGGAGATGACGTTGATCATCAGCAGCATCTCGGAACAAACGAAGATCCTCGCGCTCAACGCGGCCATCGAAGCGGCGCGGGCTGGAGAGGCCGGCAAGGGTTTCGGGGTCGTGTCGACGGAGATCCGCTCACTCGCGGAGTCGGTTGGACGTTCTGCGAGCCGGATCAAGGATCTCGTCTCCGGCGTACAGCAGACGAGCGACATGCTGCTGAAGACGTCCCAGGAGCAGGCCGGGCTTGCCGCGAAGGGCGTCGACGACAGCCGTGGTTCCCGCGACGCATTCGACAGCATCGTCGAGCAGATGGCCCAGACGACGGCGGCAGCCCGGGAGATCGCCAACGCGGCTGCCGAGCAGAAGAGCGCCGCGGACCAGATCGTCCACGCCATGCAGGACGTGAGCGCGTCGAGCAGCGAATCCGCGAGCGCGGCACGGCAGCTCGCGGCATCCGCGCGCACCGTCGAGCAGGAGGCCGAGCAACTGCACCGCGGGATGGAAGGCTTCAAGACGAACTAGACCTGCCCGCTCATCATTCGGATCGCGCCGGTGGTCGAAACGGCACGCCAGCGTGCTCAAGCGGGACGTATCTGCATGCCGACTCTACTCCTGACGGGGTATAGCTGGACTGTGCTCCGTGTCGCTGGCGTCAAACTGAGGGGGAGTGGAGACCCGGATGATTCGCAAGCTGCTTCCGGAGTCCGTCGGTGTCCCTCTCGGCTGTCGTCCTCTCGATGCACTCGTGATTGGCGCGTCCACAGGCGGGCCGCGAGTGGTGGAGGGGCTCCTCCGCGAGCTGCCCGAGGACTTTCCGGTTCCCATCGCTGTCTGCCAGCACATGCCCCCCGGGTTCACGGAGGTGTGGGCCCAACACCTGGACGGCATCTGCCGGCTCGACGTGAGTGAGGCGCGCACGGGAGAAGCCTTCAGCACCGGCAGGGTCTACGTGGCCCCCATTGGCAGACACATGCGGCTGATCCGCGACAAGGACGGCGCCGTCTCCGTGCGCCTGGACTCCGATTTCGCCGACTCACTGCACGTGCCGTCGATCGACATCCTCATGAGCTCCGCAGCTCAGGCTCTGGGCAGTGGCACGCTCGCTGTCCTCATGACCGGGCTGGGATCCGACGGCGCTCTCGGCATGTTGGCAGTACGCCGCGCGGGAGGACACACGATCTGCGAGGCACCTGACTCGGCAGTTGCCTACAGCATGCCGGGATCTGCGGTGAAGCTCGGTGCAGCCGCCGAAGAGGTGTCCGCACACGAGATGGGTCAGGTCGTGATCGCCCGCATAGGAGGCGTGCTCTAGGTCACAACTCTCGCCGGCGACCGTCTGTCCCCGTGCGGTGACCGTCCGTCTGTCGGGTTCTCCTCAAGCCGACGCGTCCAGTACCGACACAAAAGGTAAGGTAAGAGTGGCGCACGACCCAAAGGGGAGATACGACATGAAGCGATATCTGGCGGCGATCCTGAGCGTGGGACTGGCAGTCGCGATGCTCGTGCCAGCTGCGGCATTCGCCGGCCGGGGCATTGGCAAGGTCCCGCCCGGTCAGGCGAAGAAGGCCGCAGCGGTATCCTCGGCAGAAGCGACCGAGGACGGCGTGGACGTCGGCGAACTGCCGGGCAAGAAGACGGGCAAGGCCGACAAGGCCGACAAGGTCAAGGGGAAGTCCGAGTGGGCGGGCTCCGAAGAAGCGAGCGGGACGCCCGAGCGCAGTCATGAGGAGTCGGGGACGACGGTTCGCGTTCGCGCGGGGATCGAGAACGCACTGGCCCATGTTGAGGCCAACATCGCGAAGGCGGAAGCCAAGGTAGCTGACGGGACGAAGAAGCAGGTGCCGCCCGGGCTGCTGAAGGTGGCCGCGAAGTTCATGAGCTGGCTCGGCATCGAGATCGAGGTCCCGGTCGTCGATCCAGTGGACGACCCGTTCGATGGCGACGGTTCCGGCGAGGACACGATGACTCCCGATCCTTCCGATGGCACCTCTGAGACCCCCGTACCCTCTGATGGTGCGTCCGAGACCCCGGATCCGACGACGGAGTAGCGCGCACATTCCAGGTGGAAGACCCGCATTGGCGCGGTGACACAGCGTGTGGAACGAAGGGCCTTTCGGGGCCCTTCTTCTGTTCCGACGCTCCGAAGTGGCGTTCCGTGTATTGAGCGTTTAGTATGTACGGAACGTTGGGAATGTACGATGCGTCCGATACGGTTTGTGCCTTCGTAGCCCATGTTCCTACACCTACAGGGGGGCGCATATGCCCGCAGGCGAACTCGATTCGGCAACGATGCGTTTCATCGAGCAGTTCGGAAGCTACTTCGCCGGCTTCGGCCTGAACCGCACGATGGGGCAAATGTGGGCCTGGCTGCTGGTGGCCGATCCGCCCGAGCAGTCCACGAGCGACATCATGGAGGCCCTTCACGTTAGCAAGGGCTCAGTGAGTACGACGGGACGGGCGCTCGCTGCGATGGGCGTCATCGAGCGCTTCCACAAGAGGGGCTCTCGTGAATGGCATTTCCGTGCGGTGGCCGAAGCGTTCTCGGGGCTTATGAAGGCCAAGGTGCGCGAGTACACGGTGATGCGCGAGATGCTGGAGCGGGCGATCTCGGACCTTGGTCCGGGCCATTCGAGGGTAGACAACCTGGAAGAGATGCACAGGATATTCAGCTTCTACGAGGAGAGGGTACCCGCCATCATCGACGAGTACCTCGAGGGCAAGCAGAAGGGGGCGGCGCGATGAGCGCACCTGCGATCCAGGTGGAGAACATCAGCTACAACTACGGGGACATCCAGGCAGTCAAGGGCGTTAGCTTCGACGTGCAACCGGGAGAGATCCTCGGCTTTCTGGGCCCGAACGGCGCCGGGAAGTCCACGACCATCAAGATGCTCACGGGGCAGATGGCGCCGAAGAGTGGAATCGCGCGCATCCTCGGCAAGGACATCACCGCGGATGACCCGGAGATCCAGGCGCAGATAGGCGTGTGCTTCGAAGAGAAGAACCTGTACCTGAACATGAGCGGGCTTGAGAACCTCGACTTCTTCGCGTCCCTCTTCGGCATCAAGAACCCTGATTCGATGGAGATTCTGCGTCGGGTAGGGCTGGCCGACCGCGCGAAGGACCGCGTGCATAGCTACTCGAAGGGCATGCGGCAGCGCATGATGATCTCCCGCGCCTTCATCAACAAGCCCAAGGTTCTGTTCCTCGATGAGCCGACCGATGGGCTGGATCCGGTGACCTCGGCTGCCATCCGCAAGACCATCAAGCAAGAGGCCGACCGCGGCGCTGCGGTGCTGCTGACGACGCACGACATGTTCGAGGCCGACCAGCTCTCCGATCGCGTCGCCTTCATCAATGACGGCGAGATCGTCGCGCTCGATACGGCCGAGAACCTGAAGCTGAAGTACGGCACGCGTTCCGTGAAGGTGCGGTTGCGTGATGGCGACGGCGTACACGAGGAGCACATCGCCCTGGAAGGCGACGGCTCTTCGGCAGATCTTGCGCGGCTCGCCGCGTCGCCGGACCTCCTCACCATCCACACGGAGGAGGCCACGCTGGAGGCAATCTTCATCGAGTTGACCGGCAGGGGGCTGGAAGGATGAGCAGCCCCATCTCGCGCCCCGCAGTCGTGGGCGCGCTCCTGAAGAAGGAGCTCAAAGCCTATTCGAGGGACAAGCTCTACCTGTTCCTGACGGCCCTCACTCTCGTGGCGATTGCGATCATGTTCCCGTTCCTGCCGGACTCGGTGGACGAGACGATTACGCTCGCGGTGTCGCCGCCGATCGAGAAGCTGCTGACCGAGGGCGCGCAAGAGTTGGTTGAGACGCAGGGGGCGACCCAGGAGCAACTCGCCGGGCTGGGCCAGGTCGATTTAGCCGAACAGCAGCCAGGGCTCGAGCTGCTCGAACTTGAGACGAGCGAGGATCTCGCCGGGGTCATCGACGGCAAGCTCGAGGCGTGGCGGACGGACGCGGGCGACGTCATAGTCCGCGACAAGGCGGCGGGCGATCCGAAACCCGAGAACGCCACGCGCGTCTCACCGACCGTCGGCATCGCCTTTCCGGAGGGATTCATCTCGGATCTCGTGAACGGGCGGTCCGGGGTGACGGTCACCGTCTACTCGGACGCGGGCGTTCCCGACGAGATTCGCAGCGCCATGGAAGGTTTCGGGCGCGAGACGGCATACCGGCTTGCCGGGCGTGACCTGCCTGTGACCATGCCCGCCGAAGACCAGATCGTGCTCGGCATGGATCGGGTCGGCGATCAGGCGACACTGCAGGAAAAGACGCGTCCGATGATGATCTTCATGGTCCTGTTGATGGAGACGTTCTCGATGGCGTCCCTCGTGTCGACAGAGGTTCTGCAGCGCACGGTGACTGCCGTACTCGTGACGCCCGCGAAGGTCGGCGACTTCCTGGCCGCGAAGACCATCTTCGGCACGATGCTGGCGCTTACCCAGGGGCTGATCATCTTGCTCGTCATAGGTGGACTGACTTCCCAGAACTGGTCGCTGCTCCTGACTGCGGTACTCATGGGCGCTGTGATGTTCACGGGTGTCGCGCTGTTCGTCGGAGCGGCAGGCAAGGACTTTCTCGGACAGCTGTTCTACGCGATGGTGTTCCTGATTCCGATGATCATCCCGGCGTTCTCGGTGCTCTTCCCGGGTACGGCCGCCACGTGGGTCAAGATCATCCCGACATACCCGATCATGAACGTGCTTGTCGGATCGACCATCTACGGTTCCACCTGGGCGGACTCGTGGGGATCGATCGGCTACGCGGGCGTTTGGCTCGTGTTCCTCTACGGCGCAGGTTTGGTCGCGCTGAAGAGAAAGGTGGAGTCGCTATGAGCCTCTCACGCACATGGAAGGTGCTGCGCAAGGACCTCGCACTGGGGCCCCGCTCGCCGTTCTTTCTCTACGCGATATTCCTGCCCGTTGTGATGACGCTGATCTTCCAGGTGGCGTTCGGATCGCTGTTCAACCCGAAACCGCGGCTCGGAATCGTCGATGAGGGTGAGTCTCAGATCACCGCGAGTGTCCGCGACATGGAGGGCATCAAGCTGACGCTGCTCAACGATGCCGCCGAGCTGAAGAAGCAGGTCGAGGCGAACGATCTCGATGCCGGCCTGATACTGCCGCCCGCGTTCGACACGTCGGTTCGCGCGGGCGAGAAGCCGGAACTGCAGTTCTTCATCGGAGGAGAGAGCTACGCGTCGAACCGAATCATTCTCGAGGTCACGGCGATCGATCTGGTCAGGGAGATAGAAGGTGGCTCCGCGCCTGTCGAGGTGAAGGTCGAGAGTTTCGGCAAGGCAGGACTGCCGATTTCCGTGCGCCTCGTGCCGATCATCGTCTTCTACGCCCTCGTGATAGCGGGGATCTTCGTGCCGGGTTCGAGCCTCGTCGAGGAAAAGGAACAGGGCACTCTCATGGCGATGCTTGTGACGCCGGTGAAGACGCCCGAGGTTCTCGTCGCGAAGTGGACGATGGGGACGTTGTTCGCCTCGGTGATGGCGATAGTGGCTCTGGCACTCAACAGCGCGCTGGGCGCCAACTGGCTCGAGGTGATCGCGGTCGTTGTCGTGGCTGCCGCACTCAGCACCACGATAGGCTTGCTGGTCGGCGTGGTGTCGAAAGACTCGACGGTGCTGTTCGGAATCGTCAAGGGCAGTGGCATCTTCCTGTTCGCGCCGACGATCTTCTACATCTTCCCGGACTGGCCGCAGTGGATCGCGAAGCTCTTCCCCCTGTACTGGATTCTCGAGCCGATCTGGGTGGTCTCTATCAATAGCGGCTCCATTTCGAGTGTGCGAACAGAGCTCCTGATCGCCGTCGCTATCACGGTGGGACTGGTTCCGATCGTGGCGCTGCTTGCGAAACGCATGCAGGCGCAGATGGCGAGCGCTTCGTAGAGCGCCGACGATAGACGCGCGAGAACGCCGTGCCGGATTTCCGCGGCACGGCGTTCGCTTGTCGTTGGTCCTCGGCCCACCGCCCCACAAGTGAAGGAAGTGGCAATGCCCAGCCCAGACCCGGTGCGCCTGTCTCTCGGCGAGGAATCAGTGTGGGACTATCCGCGTCCGCCGCGGATGGTGCCTTTCGGCAAGCGGATACTGGTCTTCTTCGGCGGTCAGGTGATCGCGGACACGAGGCGTGCGATCAAGGTCATGGAGACCAGCCATCCGCCGACGTACTACATCCCACTGGAGGACGTGAAGACGGAGTTCCTCGTGGAGAGCAGCCGCACGTCGATCTGCGAGTGGAAGGGCGGGGCGCGCTACTATCACGTGCGCGTGGGTGACCGTGAAGCGCTCGACGCCGCATGGCACTACCCGCGCCCCAAACCGGCGAGTAAGGCGATCGCGGGGCATGTCGCGTTCTACCCGCAGAAGATGGACGAGTGTACTGTGGGCGGCGAAAAGGTCGCATCACAGCCCGGGAGTTTCTACGGCGGCTGGATAACACGCGAGATCGTCGGGCCGTTCAAGGGCGGGCAGGGGACGCTTTCGTGGTAGCCGCCCGGATCGTCCTGACGGCTACCGACCCACGCGCTGCTAGAATGGCGTTCTGAACGCTGGCGGCAAATCTGGAGGCAACAATGACGAAAGCGCTCGGACCCGGAGCCCGCATCGCGCTTGCGATCGCGGCAGTCGCCCTGTTCGCCACGGGCGTGGTGCTCACCTCATTCATCCCGAGCGTCAAGCTCCTCGGCGATAATGTCCGGCTTCCCATCTTCCACGGCGGTTCTACGTGGGTGAGCCTCATGACCTTCACGCTGATGGGCATCTTTGCGCTGGCCTATCTCGTGACTTCTCGCGAGGACCTCTACAGGTGGGCCTCCGGATTCCGCGTCGTCTCGGCGCCCCTGTGGATTCTCAACACCGTGCTGGGCGTGATCGCAGCACTTCGGACCTGGGACTTCTCCGGCACGACCGAGAGCCCGCTGGTGTCCATCCGACAAGATCCGCGACTGCTCGCTCAGTTCGAGCTGGTGATTCTGCTGCTGTTGGTGCTGGGGACCCACCTGCTGTTCTCGAACCGGCGTGCGAGCGCGTTCTTCGACGTTGTGTTCGTTGCCGTCATGTGGACCCTGCTCGGGTTCGTGTTCATGAACCCGGAGGCGAAGGCGCTGCACCCCGACAACCCGGTCCTCAACTCGGGAACCAGCATCCAACTGCCCTTCTTCGGCATAGTCGGCGCGTTGTTCCTCGGGACGGTCATCGTCGCGTGGCTGTGGAGGGACCACCTCGTGCGGGTCGACTAGAGCGTCCGAGCGATCCCGACTCCGGCGGCTGCGGCGAGCACGCCTCCGACCAGCGATCCGAATGCATACCCGGCCGCTGTCGCAAAGGCGCCCTCCTGCATGAGTTCGAGCGTCTCGAACGAGAATGTCGAGAACGTCGTGAAGCCGCCGAGCGCACCGACGCCGAGAAGCAGCCGCCACGTGTGGCTGACCGTCTCGCGCTCCATCACGACACCCATGAGCAGACCGAGAAGGAACGCCCCGCCGATGTTGATGGCGAGAGTGTGCCACGGGACATCCCCTGGCGTTCTCGGCGCCATGAGCGAGCTGATGCCGTAGCGCAGACTCGCCCCGATGGCGCCGCCCAGGGCTACCGCGAGCACATCGCGCACGGAGCTACCACACCTCCGCGACGGCCGGCACGGACGCCCGGGGCAGGAGAGCGAGCGAGTTCTTCTTGCAGGCCGCGCGGCACACGCCGCAACCCCAGCAGTCCTCCTGGCGCAGGGTCACGCGCTTCTGTGCGCGGTTGAAATCGATGGCGTCGAACGGGCACAACTCCGCGCATGCACCGCAGTGCACGCAGGTCTCTTCGGCAAGAGAGGCGACGTACTCGCCGCGCCACATCATCTTGATGTCGTGGCCGACTGTCAGGTTCATGGCCATGCAACCGCTCGACATGTCGCAGTTGCAGATTGCGCCGATGAACGGCGTGATGAACGTCCACACAGAGTGCATGAGGCCTTCCTGCTCGCACCGGTGGAGCAGCGTCATGGCCTCGTTCTTTGTCATGCTCTCGAGGCGGGAGATGTCGGGTCCCATTTCGAAACCCCCGAACGCTTCGGCGAGCGTGTCGTCCATGGGGGTCGCGGTGACCGCGAGGCAGTAGCCGCGCTCGGATTTGCCCGCGTACGTGCGGCACACGCAGGGAAGTCGCACGATCGATGTCGCGAAATCGAAGATACGCTCGCATTCTTCGATCGGCACCGGCTGGCCGAAGTGGTGCGCCTGCTGCCGCTTGGTGATGCGGGCTTTGATGGCCTTCTCGGCAGGGGCGGGCGCCTTCTCGAGCATGTCGACCCACGTGTTCGCGCGGGAGCGCATGCCGTCGAAACCCTGCACGAAGTCGATGACGAATCCGCGCCGTTCGAGGTCGCTCGTGAGATCGTGCGCGTAGTTGCTCGCTTCGAGGTACCACGCCTTGCCGTCGCCGTGCTGCACGCAGAACTGACACATGTCGCGGGTCGCCTTCGGCCGGGGGTCGTCCTCGCAATCGTACAACGGGCGACCTATGCGCGTCGCGGGCGGACGCGGTATCATCGGCGGCGACAACCGAAAAGCTAGCGTTGCCCGGTGCCTGCAAAGGACCTGTTGCGCCAGACGCACAGGCCGAAGCAGGAGAATAGGGAAGCCGGTGAGAATCCGGCGCGGACCCGCCACTGTGAAGTGGGGTAGCAGACGAGCGAGATGCCCGTCGCGTGCAGCCCCCGAAGTCAGGAGACCTGCCGAGCAACAGCGATGCGGCCTTCGAGGTACGAGGCTTTGATCGCGGCGCCCGGCAGTACAAGGCAGGTGCCATACATCAAGACCACTCGAAGACCCGTTCCTCGCGAAGAGGGCGGGTCTTCGGCGTTCCCGGGGTCACCGCAACGCATCGACCACGAGGAGGAACAGATGCGCCACAGAATCACCCGCGTCGCCGTGCTGCTCACGGTGCTCGCACTCACCACGAGCCTTGCGCTCGCCGGGTGCTCGAGTTCCGGATCCGACGACAAGGGCGACTCCACGAGCAAGTCCACGACATCCGAAGCGACCTTTCCTGTCACAGTCACGGACGACGCCGGTCGCCAGGTCACCATCGACGCTGTGCCCGAGCGCATCGTCTCGCTGGCTCCGGCGAACACGGAGATCGTCGCAGCCCTCGGGCTTCTGGATCGTCTGGTGGGCGTGACGACCTACTGCGACTACCCGCCCGAAGTGCTCGATCTGCCGAAGATGGGCGACTTCGTCGCGCCAAACATGGAGGCGATAGCCGCAGCAGGACCCGATCTCATTCTCGCCACAACCGGCGTTCAGGCTGAGACGATCGCGCAGCTCGAACAGCTCGGGGCCGCAGTCGTCGCCATCGATCCGCAGACGCTAGACGCGCTCTTCGTGTCGATCGAGACTGTCGGCTCGGTCACAGGCGCTACTGCCGAGGCGAAGGAGCTCGTCGACTCGATGACCGAAGAGCTTGCCGGGATCGGCGCGGCTGTGTCGGCAGAGGGACCCTCGACCTGCTTTCTCGAAATCGCGCAGGACCCGCTGTTTACAGCCGGTCCGGGGACGCTGCTGGACGACCTGATCTCTGCAGCTGGCGGCACGAACGTCGTCATGGAGTCCGGCTATGTCGGCTACTCGCTCGAGCAGCTTCTCGCCGATGACCCGCAGGTCTACATGGCCACCAAGGGCTCCATGAGCGAGCCTTCGGCTATCGACTCACGTGCCGGCTACAATGCCCTCGCCTCGGTCAAGGCGGGCCGTGTCTACGTACTCGACGACAACCTCGTGAGCCGTCCCGGTCCCCGGATCGTGGAAGGCGTGCGGCAGATTGCCGAAGCACTGCATCCGGACGCTTTCTAGGACGGAGACCTCGGTGCGAACCACGACACGGCCTCGGGCCGCAATCGCCATAGTCCTGCTGGCGGTGGCGCTCGCCTGCGCGCTGCTGGCCGGCATTGCGTTCGGGGCCGTGTCGATCGCCCCTGCCGAGATTATCGCCTCGCTCCTGCGGGCGCTTCGAGGCGGGCAGCGTTCGACGATGGACGCCGTCATTGTCGACATCCGCCTGCCGCGCGTGCTGCTCGCCGCGCTTGTGGGGGCGTGTCTCGCGAGTGCGGGAGTGCTCTACCAGGCACTCTTCCGAAACCCGCTTGCCGACCCCTACATCCTCGGTGTCTCAAGCGGAGCGGGGCTCGGCGCCGTGCTGGTACTTGTGGCCACCTCGACTTCCACAGCGCTGCGGTTCGGTGCCGTTCCGGCGGGAGCGTTCGTAGGCGCCGTGCTCACCATCGCGCTTGTGGTTCGCCTGGCGTCACTGCAGGGGCGTCTCGACACGGCGTCGCTGCTTCTTGCCGGCGTCGCGCTGTCCTACACGCTGGCGGCGCTGACCTCGTTCGTCATGGTGTTCTCCCGCGAGTCGATGGCGTCTGTCGTGTTCTGGATGATGGGTGGCCTGACGTCCGCATCGTGGCCGTACGTGGCCGCGGTAGCACCGATGTTCGCGGTGGGCGTGCTCGTGCCCCTGGCGAACACACGTGCTCTCAACCTGATGCTGCTCGGCGACGAGCGGGCCGGGGAACTCGGTCTCCCTGTCGAGCGCTTCAAGCTCCTGGTGCTTGCGGCCGGCAGCCTGCTCACTGCCGCGGCAGTCTCCGTATCCGGGCTCGTCGGCTTTGTCGGCCTGATGACGCCGCATATGGTCCGCCTAGTCCTCGGCCCCGATCACCGGTCGCTCGTGCCGGCATCGGTGCTCGCAGGGGCGACGCTCATGGTGCTCGCCGATCTCGTCGCCCGCACCGTGCTCGCACCGGTCGAGATCCCGGTGGGCATCGTCACCGCGCTTACCGGCGGCCCCTTCTTCGTCTGGCTTCTCGTTCGTGGGGAGGCACGCCGATGACCGCGACAGTCGATTCGGGCATTGCCTTCGTAGCGGCCGACGTCGGCTACCGGGGGACTCCCGTCGTCCGGGCCGTCCACCTCGAAGTGCGCCAGGGCGAGTTCCTGGGTCTTGTGGGCCCGAACGGTGCGGGCAAGTCCACCTTGCTGCGCGCGATCACGGGCACTGCGGAGATACTGTCCGGTTCGGTGCTGATCGCCGGCAGCGACGTGCGGCGCCTCGAGCCGCGACACCGCGCCCGGCTCGTTGCGGTCGTTCCACAGTCGCTCCCCGAACCGTTCGCGTTCAGCGCGCGCGAGTTCGTCGCGATGGGCCGCTACCCGCACGTAGGGCGCTTCGGTCAGATCACCGACGAGGACCTGAGTGCCATCGAGGAGGTCATGCTGCTCACCGACACCGCGCGCTTCGCCGATGAGCGCGTCGACACGCTCTCCGGTGGCGACCTCCAGCGCCTCACCCTCGCGCAGGCGCTAGCTCAGCGCCCGCAGGTCCTTCTCCTCGACGAGCCCGTCAGCCATCTCGACCTCAACCACCGG
>JAENZW010000038.1 GCA_016841065.1 Actinomycetota bacterium | reverse complement strand
GTGGCAGGCGCCACCGTCGACGTGCTCCCCGGCGCGAGCGCGATTCTCGCGGCACTTGTCGCGAGTGGATTACCGACGCACGCGTTCTACTTCGGCGGGTTTCTCCCCCGGAAGGCAGGCGCGCGCTCCCGTTTGCTTGCGCAACTCGCCTCGCTCGACGCCACTCTCGTGTTCTACGAGTCCCCTCGTCGGACCGCCGCAACGCTCGCAACGCTCGCGGAAACATTTCCGGGGCGCCAGGCCGCCATGGCGCGCGAGCTCACGAAGCTGCACGAGGAGGTCGCTCGCGACGAGGTATCTACGCTCGCGGCCAGCACCGCCGACCGCGAGCTGAAGGGCGAAGTCGTGTTGCTGGTGGGTCCGCCATCGACATTGGATGCAGAGGCACGACAGCCGGACCTGGCCATCGTACGCGAGCGAGTGGAGGCGCTGGTGGCGACGGGCATGTCAAAGAGAGATGCCGCGCGCCAGGTCGCTGAGGAGACCGGCATGCCGCGAAACACCGTCTTCGATGCGTGCTACGGAGGCTCCGCCCGAGAGGAGGCGCCACCCGGCGTCACACGGTCTTGATCGTCCGAACGCAGTCCGCGCACACGGGGCGATCTTTGACCGACATCACGTCCTCCGGGCTACCGCAGATCGCGCAGACATCCTTGTGCTTCTGCAGGATGATGCGGTCTCCGTCGACCATGATGGCCATCGGGTCCTTCACGTTGATGCCGAGAGTGCGGCGAAGTTCCATGGGGATGACTATGCGCCCCAGGTCGTCGACGCGACGAACGATTCCCGTGTCTCGCATACCAACACCTCAATAGGCTCGACCCCTAGCGCACCCCGGCGTCGCGAAAAGGGGTATCATTCGCGACGAGGTACACCCGAACACTTCCAAGATTACCCAAACGATGGAGTCCCGAAACGCATGACCACAGATTCGTTCTACGTGACAACCCCGATCTACTACGTGAATTCGGTACCCCATCTCGGTACCGCGTACACGACTATCGCCGCTGATGCGCTCGCGCGGTACAGGCGTATGCGAGGCGAGGACGTCTTCTTCCTGACGGGTCTTGACGAGCACGGGCAGAAGGTAGCCCAGGCAGCCGAAGAGGCCGGCGTGAGTCCGCAGAACTGGTGCGACGGGATCGCCCCACGCTTCCTCGAGGCGTGGGACATGCTCGGCATCTCCAACGACGATTTCATACGAACCACTGAGGAGCGTCACAAGAGGGGTGTCCAGGCGTTCTGGCAAAAACTGCACGACGACGGGTTCCTGTACCAAGGTCACTATGAGGGCTGGTACTGCGTGCCCGACGAGACGTACTGGACCGAAGACCAGCTCGAGGATGGCAAGTGCCCGACATGCGGGCGCGACACTGAATTCATCCGCGAGGACAACTGGTTCTTCAAGCTTTCCGAGTTCGGGGACAGGTTGCTCGCCTACTACGACGAGAATCCGGGTTTCGTCCAGCCCGAGACGCGCCGCAACGAGGTTGTCTCGTTCGTCGAGTCGGGCCTGAGGGACCTCTCGATCTCCCGCACCAACTTCTCGTGGGGTGTCCCGCTGCCGTTCGCCGAGAACCACGTGACCTACGTGTGGATCGACGCGCTTCTCAACTACATCACCGCTGTCGGGTATGGCGATCCCGATATGGCCGCCGAGTTCGATCGGCGGTGGCCTGCCCAGTATCACTTCGTCGGCAAGGACATTATCCGCTTCCATTGCGTGATCTGGCCGGCGATGCTCATGGCCGCCGGCCTGCCGCTACCCGTGACGGTGTTCGCTCACGGGTTCCTTCTCACCAAGGGCGAGAAGATGAGCAAGTCCAAGGGCAACGTGATGTCGCCAGCGGAGCTGGTCGAACGCTTCGGCGTCGATGCGTATCGCTACTACTTCCTGCGCGACGTGCGCTTCGGCGAGGACGGATCCGTGTCGCTCGAGTCCATGGTGCAGCGCTACAACGGGGACCTGGCCAACGACTGGGGCAACCTGTGCTCGCGCCTGTTCAACATGACCGAGAAGTATGCAGATGCAGTCGTCCCGGCCCCGCCCGGCGGAGTAGCTACGGACGCGGACGAGACGCTGCGCGCAATCGCGGGCTTCCTACCGGAGAAGTACGCTGACGCCATGGAACGACTCGACTACGGGGCTGCGCTCGAGGCTGCGTGGGATCTGATAAAGGAAGCAAACAGGTATATCGAGCAGGAGGCACCCTGGAATCTGGCGAAGGATGAATCAGGACGCGATCGCCTCGAGGCGGTTCTATACAACGCGCTCGAAGCTGTTCGCATAGCGGCGCTCTTCTGCGCGCCGGCGATGCCGAACACGTCCGCCGAAGTGTGGAAGCGTCTCGGTCTTGAGGACATACAAAGCGTCACGGATGTCGCGGAGAGCGCCGAGTGGGGTCGTTTGCCACAGGGTAGTCGAGTGACGAAGGGCGAGTCGTTGTTCCCGCGAATCTACGAGGACCAGTAGAGACATACCGATACGACGGGGGAACTCGATGCGCAAGGGACAAGCGGGAATTCCGAAGCTGGGCGCGCAGATAGCGGACACGCACGCCCATCTCGTCATGCTCGACGATCCGGCAGGGGCGCTGGAGCGCGCGACCACCGCGGGAGTCATGTTCGTCGTCACCGTCGCGGACGCCACCGAGACGCCACGCGCTACGTACGACTCCTTGCCGACGTGGCACGAAGAGGCGCAACACCGACTCGAGCAGTGGGCGATCCCCCACGGCGAACCGCCTTCGGTCCGCATAGTCGTCGGCGTGCACCCGCACAACGCCAGCGACTTCACCGAGGAGTCTGCCGAAGAGATCGTCGCACTCGCGAAGGATCCGCGAACCGTGGCACTCGGCGAGATCGGGCTCGACTTCCACTACGATCACTCGCCCCGCGATACGCAGCGTGATGTCTTCCGCAGGCAGTTGGCAATGGCTCAGGACCTGGATTTGCCGGCAGTGATTCACCTGCGCGAGGCGTTTGACGAGGGTGCCGCGATCCTACAGGAGATCGGCATCCCGGATGCCGGTTGCGTGCTGCACTGCTTCACCGCTGACGTGCCCACCATGCAGCGTTTCGTGGACCTCGGTTGCCACATATCTATTCCCGGCGTAGTCACGTTTTCGAAGGCGGAAGACCTCCGAAAGGCCGCCGCCGCCGTTCCGCTCGATCGGCTTCTTGTTGAGACCGACTGTCCGTTCCTTGCCCCGGAGCCCTTCCGCGGGCGGACGAACGAACCCGCATGGGTGACGTTCGCTGCTGCGACCATCTCGGAGCTTCGCAGCGAGGATGAACTCGATGTGGCGCTCGCGCTCATGGAAAACGCACGCCGCGTGTTCCGTGACGCAGCACCCGGTGGAATCTAGCGATGGCCGACACCCCCCCGGCTACCCGCACCAGCCCACGCGTCCTGTGCATCGCCGGCAGCCCGCGCCGTCACGGCAACAGCGAGCAGCTCGTAGACGCATGCGTCCGCGGCGTTGCAGCCGAAGGCGGCACTCCCACGAAGCTCGTTGTGGTCGAGTACAAGATCAAGCCGTGTCAGGGCTGCAACGCGTGTTCGCTGACCGGAGAGTGCGTCATTCGCGACCGTATGAACGAGGTCTACCCGATGCTCGATGAGGCCGACGCTATCGTTGTCGGGTCGCCGGTATTCTTCGCTACCGTGCCCGCAGTCCTAAAGGCCCTCTATGACCGATGTCAGCCATATTGGGCGCGCACGCACGTTCTGGGCGAGCCGCCGCGCACTCCCAGGCGACCGGGCGCGCTACTGCTCGTGCGTGGGGGCGGGGATCCTTTCGGTTTCCAGGCGGCCGTCTATACAACGAAGAGCGTCTTCGCGGTATTGGGTCTGGACTACACGCGCGAGCTCAAGGAGGAGGGCCCGGACTCCCCGAGCGACATGGGCCGCCACCCCGAGGCTCTGGCACGCGCCGAAGAGGTTGGACGCTCGATTGTGCGGTCTGCTAAAGGGGAGTGAACGACTCCCAAAAACGTACCCAGACGAGCCGTTTCGCGACGACCTGGGCGTTTGTGGGGCCGCTTCCCGTGGGCTATAATCCGAACTCGTTCTGTTGACGACCTGTTAACGAAAACCGAGAGGGGAACATGGAGCGACGCCCGGTTCGCCCGGCGCGATTCCTCAAGCCCCAGTACATAGTCGCAGTTCTCATTGCAGCACTGATTGTTGTCGTTTGTGTGACCGGATTCGTGTGGGCACAGAAGGGTGTGATCGTTGTCGTTGACGGCGAATCGCGCCCGATGAAGACCCAGTCAGATACCGTTTCGATGGTCCTTGCCGAAGCCGGGATTCCGGTTTGCGAGGGCGACGTCGTGACCCCCGGGCCCGAGACGCTCGTGACGGATGGCATGGTCATCGTCGTGCTCCACGCAACCCACGTGAGCCTTGACCTCCAGGGCGGCGCCGTGGACGTGGCTGTCGTTGGCGACACGGTTGCCGACGCCCTCATCGCCGCGGGAATCGACCCCTCGTGTGGCGTTGCCACCGAGCCCTCCCTGGACGCTCCCATAGCAGACGGCATGTCCATCAAGGTCGACGACGTCTTCGTCCGTGTCGTCGAGGAGACCGTTGAGATTCCGTTCGAGACGGTCGCCGAAGACGACGCCGCGAAGTCGCGTGGCTCGCGTACGATCGTCACGGAGGGTGTGGCGGGCAAGATGATGCGGGTCTATCGCGTGCTCGTGACCAACGGAGTCGAGGGTCCTCGCGCGCTCATCGCAGAGAAGATCGTCTCCGAGCCTGTTGACGAGATCGTCGCTGTCGGAACGAAGCGCAGCACCGGGTACACAGTCGCCTCGCGCGGAGGAACGAGCACCTCTGCAAGCACCGCGAAGGCTCCTACGTCCGGCACGGCCATGCGGGTCACGACGACCGCGTACGCGCCCGGAGTCGCAGGCGTCGGGACGCGGACTGCGACCGGCGCGAAGGCTGGCTTCGGTATCGCCGCGGTCGATCCCAGCGTCATCCGTCTCGGCACCCGCATCTACGTTCCCGGATACGGCTACGCGATTGCCGCAGACACCGGCGGGGCGATCAAGGGCAGCAGGGTTGACCTGTGTTTCAACACCGCGGCCGAAGCATTCGCCTGGGGTCGCCGCACGGTTTCCATCACCATCGTCGACTAGCGCAACTGCGGTGCACTCCCCACTGGCGTCGCCCCGAGCGACGATCGACGTCCTCAAGGCTCACGGCCTCTTCGCCAAGAAGTCGCTCGGGCAGCACTTTCTTGTCGACGACAACGTGGTGGGGCGAATCCTCGATCTAGCTGACCTTTCGGGTGATGAAGTGGTCCTGGAGGTGGGGCCGGGCATCGGCACGCTCTCGGCTGCGTTGGTCGACGCCGCCGACAGAGTCGTAGCGGTCGAGCGCGATCGGCGGCTCCTGCCGGTGCTCGCCGACACCGTGGGGACGAACGCGTTCCGCGTCGTCTCTGCCGATGCACTCGCGGTCGAACCTGCAGACATCTCCGCTCCTTTCGGCCCCCCGAAGGCGTTCATTGCGAATCTGCCGTACGGCATCGCTGCCACGCTCGTGCTGCGCTTCTTCGAGATCCTCCCGTCGCTCGACTTCGCCGTGGTCATGGTCCAGGCCGAGGTCGCGAATCGGATGTGCGCTCAGCCGGGCTCGAAGGACTTCGGCTCCTACACCGTGAAGCTGCGGCTTCTGGCCGAACCTGCCGGGCGTTTTGCTGTCCCGCCCGCATGCTTCTTGCCGCCGCCGCGCGTCGACTCCGCAGTCCTGCGCCTCCAGCGACGCGTTCCGGCGCAAGACCCCGATACGGTTGCCGCCGCGTCACGAATTGCCGACGCGGCCTTCTCACAGCGACGCAAGACCCTGCGCAACTCCCTGCGAGCGGGTCTGGATGACGCGGATGCCGCTCAGGCGCTGCTGACCTCTGCTGATATCGACGGCTCGAGACGTGCCGAGACCTTGGGAGTGCAGGAATACGAGATTCTTGGCCGAAAAGCGCTGGAATTGGGCCTTCTACCTTGAGTTTTGCGCCGAAGTGACGTATACTCCTCCTTTGGACCTTGAAGGAGGAGTATATGGATTTGCAGAGTCAGCACGAGGTCGTGGGACGCATCCGCAGCGACCTCGAATCTCTGATGGGGACCCGGATGCGCCTCAAAGCCAACATGGGTCGCTCGAAGATCGTCGAGCGTGAAGGTATCCTCGAACAGACTCACCCGGCTCTCTTCGTAGTCAAGGTGGATGAGAAGCGGAATCGGACAGCGCGAGTGTCATACAGCTATGTGGACGTACTCACCGGCACGGTGGAACTCACCCACTGTGAGAGCGGAGAGAGTCTGCTGCCCTGGCTGAACTAGCCTGGGCCCATATACCGGAATCCGAACGCGGGGCCTGAAATCAGGCCCCGCGTTGCGCGTAGAGGGAGACGAAACCAAGTGAGCGACCAAGCGGTAATCGTTGATGCGCCAGCGAAGGTGAACCTCTATCTCGGCGTCGGTCCCAAGCGCTCTGACGGCTATCACCAGGTAGCGACCGTGTTTCAGACTCTCGACTTCGGAGATCGCCTACGTCTCGAGCCGTCCGACGTACTCGAGGTTCTGTGCGACGTGGACCTCGGGATCCCGGACACCAAGAACCTCGCGCACTGCGCCGCGGCGGCTTTCGCTGCCGTCTGCGGTCGTACACCGCGCGTCCGCATCGCGATCGAGAAGCGCATTCCACCGGGAGCCGGGCTTGCGGGCGGCAGTTCTGACGCAGCCGCAGTCATCGCCGGGATGGCGATGATGTGGGGGATGGGAGCCGAAGATGCACACCTGCGCACGACGGCTGCTGCTCTGGGCTCCGATATCCCCTTCTTTCTCAAGGGTGGTACGGCATTCTACACCGGGCGTGGAGACGAGTATGCGGCTCGAGTATCCTTCGCCGCGCTTGACATCGCGCTTGTGTCGCCGGACAGACCGGTCTCAACTGCCATGGCCTATGCGGAGTTCGACAAGATGCCCCACCCTCCGACACCCGGTCCCGAGCACATGATAGCTGCGTGCGCGACTGGCGACCCATCCCAGATAGCCGGGTCTCTCTTCAACAACCTGACGGATGCGTCCGTGGGTCTGGTTGGAGAGATAGCCGAAGCGATAGCATGGTGCAGACGGGCCCCGGGTGTAATGGGTGTCGCAATGGCGGGCAGCGGTTCTGCAGTGTTCGCAATCTGTGAGTCGGCGGACGCAGCGAAGACGGTCGCCGATGCAGCGGCTGCCTTGGGCTGGTGGTCGGAGGCGACCAGGACCATCGAACGCGGCGTTACGCCGCGTATGGAGGAGGCTTCGTGAAGGTCGATGTGGTCATACTCGCTGGTGGCGATGGAAGCATGATAGAGCCGTCATGCCGGTTCAAGGGCCTCATCACTATCGCCGGGAGACCGATGGTCGACTGGGTCGTCGACGCCGCACGGAGTGCGTCACTGGTCGCCGAGGTTGCCGTCGTGGTTCCGACCGCGGAGAACCTGGGCTCATGGGCGGACAAGGTCGACAAGATCGTCGTTTCCGACGGGAACTTCATCGAGAACGTGATCGCCGGCGTCAGGGCGTTTCCTATGGACCGGCCCGTGCTCGTGACGACCGGGGATCTGCCCGTCCTGACGGGCGCTGCAGTCGACGAGTTCCTTGAGAAGGCCCTCGCGACGGGTGCGGACTTCGTCTATCCACTCGTCCGAAAAGAGGACGTTCTCGCGCAGTTTCCCGATGCAGATCGCACCTATGTGCGTCTGATGGAGGGCTCGGTGACCGGCGGGAACATGATGCTGCTCAATCCGGCGCTTGTGGAGAAGAACTACGACATCGGTCAGGCGCTGTTCGAAACCCGCAAGAGCGCCTTCCAGATGGCGCGGGTCATCGGATTTAGGTTCGTGCTCAAGCTCGTGTTGGGGAGACTCGAGCGGCACGAACTCGAGAAGCGGCTCGGGGAACTGCTCGGGGGCACGGGGGCCGCTGTGTACACGCGAAACGCCTCGATCGGCGCCGACGTCGACAAGCCCGTGGACGTCGTCGCGGCAGAGCACGCGCTGGCGACAGCACGCGGCGGTAGGATTGCGGCCGTCGATGGAGAAGTATCATAAACAGGGGTACGTACTGTCAAAGTGCGTGCGTGTGGGGGATCAACGCCGTTGCTCAAAGGGGAGAAGCAGCGAATATGGATATTACCAAGGTCACGCTCCGCCCTGTCGCGATGAACAAGGTCTGCGCTATCGCCAGCATCGTTCTAGATGATGCATTCGTGATACACGATCTGCGAGTTGTGAACGGAGACAAAGGACTGTTCGTGGCGATGCCGTCCCGAAAGCTGCCCAGCGGCGACTTCAGGGACATCTGTCATCCGATCAACACCGAGACACGTACCAGGATCCAGCAAGCGGTTCTGGACCAGTTCCAGATCGAAGGCGGCATCGAGGCTTTCGCCGATGCCGCAGACGAGAGTGTTCAGATCGCCGCGGACTGATCCCGTGGGGTGGCGATGGCCTCCTGCGCTCCGGAACCTTTGGTCAACAGTCGCGCCAGTCATTTGACGCTGCGCGAGGCGCTTCCCTACACTCGGGATGCTCTGGGGCGTAGCCAAGTGGCAAGGCAGGGGACTTTGGATCCTCTATTCGTAGGTTCGAATCCTACCGCCCCAGCCATTCTACCCCCTACTCTGACCGGAAATAGCAGGTCAAACGGCGAAGGAGTCGCTATGAGCGCGGTCGCACTCATCCTTGCCGCCGGCGAGGGCACGCGCATGAAGTCCGCAACCCCCAAGGTCGCCCATCAGATCCTTGGCGAGCCGATGATCTCGCTTGTTGTCGGCGTGGCGCGGGAGTCCGGCTGCGCGCGAGTGGTCGCGGTGACCGGTCACGGCGCAGATGAGATCGAAGCCCTGTTGCCTTCGGACACGGAGGTCGTTCGCCAGGAGCAACAACTCGGGACCGGGCACGCCGTGCTCTGCGCCCGGGAAGCGCTGGCCGGTTTCGACGGGTCGCTCGTGGTGCTGTCTGGAGACACGCCCTTGCTGAAGCCCGAGACGGTGGCCGGACTCGTGGCCATCCGCGAATCGAGCGGTGCGGCTGTCGCGGTACTCACGACACACCTGACCGATCCTGGTGGATACGGTCGAATAGTCCGCGATCGCGACGGTGGCGTCTCGGCGATCGTCGAACACAAGGATCTCACCTCGGCGGAACAGCACATCACGGAGGTCAACACCGGCACCTACTGTTTCGATTCGCGCGTGCTCTTTGCGCACCTTGACCGTCTGACCAACGAGAACGCGCAGGGCGAGTACTATCTCACCGACATCATTGCGCTGTTCAATTCCGAGGGTCTCCTCGTCACCGCTTCACCTGCCGAGGACCCGCTGGAGACGCTTGGCATCAACTCGCGCGTGCAGTTGGCCGAGGCGACGCACGTCCTTCAGAAGAGGATCAACATGCGCCTCATGCTCGAAGGTGTGACGATGACGGACCCGAATCTGGTGTGGATCGGGCCGAAGGCCCGTTTCGGCAGAGATGTCGAGATTCTTCCGATGACGTTCGTGATGGGCGAGAGTGTGGTCGGCGAGCACGCTCGCATCGGGCCGAACACGCGCATCACGGACTCAAGAGTCGCACACGGCGCAGTGGTGGATTCGTCGGTGGTTGTGAGCGCGGATATCGGGCCAAACGCGACGGTCGGTCCTGTGGCCTATCTTCGTCCGGGAACCGTTCTCGAGGCGAGGGCGAAAGCGGGCACCTCGGTGGAGATCAAGAACTCTCGCATCGGGGAAGGCTCGAAGGTGCCGCATCTGTCCTACATCGGGGATGCCGAAATAGGGGCGGACGTGAACGTGGGCGCAGGCACCATAACCTGCAACTACGACGGTGCGGAGAAACATGGCACGGTGATTGGCGACGGTGCCTTCATCGGCTCTGATACCATGCTCGTAGCTCCGGTTCGTATCGGCCGCGGGGCAGTCACTGGCGCGGCAAGCGCAATCGCGCACGACGTACCCGACGATGCGCTCGCTGTCGAGCGTTCCGAGCAGCTGATTGTTGAAGGATGGGCGGCGCGCAGACGCAAAGAGCAGGCCGCAAAGAAGACGGGCAAGGGAGACACAGGGCAGTGATGAGCGAGTCAGGCAAGCGTTTGATGGTCTTCGCGGGGACGCACAATCACGAACTCGCCGAAGGCATCGTTGACCACCTGGGTATAGAACTCGGGAACATCAAGATCTCAAAGTTCGCGAACGGCGAGATATACGTTCGCTTCCTCGAATCAGTACGCGGCGCGGATGTCTTCATCGTGCAGTCCATCTGCAAGCCTGTGAATTCTGCTCTCATGGAGCTGCTGATCATGGTGGATGCGGCGAAGCGCGCTTCGGCACGGTCTATCACTGCCGTGATCAGCCACTATGGCTACGCCCGTCAGGACAAGAAATCTGCAGCCAGAGAACCGATCACCGCGAAACTGGTCGCCGATCTTATGACGACGGCCGGTGTGGATCGTGTCATCGCGATGGATCTGCACCAGGGCCAGATACAAGGTTTCTTCAACCAGCCCGTGAATCACCTCACGGCGCTGCCGATTCTCGCCGACTACTTCGAGAGCCTGGACCTGGGGAGTCTCGTGGTCGTCTCGCCGGATGTCGGCCGGGTGAAGGTCTGCAAGAAGCTTGCGGACATGCTCGGCGGGAGCCTCGCCATCATGCACAAGGGGCGTCCGGACCACAACGTTGCGGAAATCACGCATGTTATCGGTGAGGTTGAGGGGAAGAACTGTATCGTGGCCGATGACATGATCGACACTGCCGGATCGGTCACGGAAGGGGCGAAGGCTCTGATCAAAGCGGGAGCCAAGAGCGTCTACGTGACGGCTACGCACGGGATATTCTCGCCACCTGCCTATGAGAGAATCGAAGAAGCTCCGATCGCCGAGGTGGTCGTGACGAACACGCTTCCCGTGCCAGCGGAGAGACAGGGCGGGAAGCTCAGAGTGCTTTCCGTCGCCCCGCTGTTTGCACATGCGATCGAGAACGTGTACAAGGACGAGTCGGTGTCTGAGCTGTTCGACCCCGACTTCCAGCTCTAGGGAACAGGCGAACTCGGAGGCGATGGACGCCTCCGCCGAAAGGAGACTGCACGTATGTCCGAGAAGACGTCGATTGTCGCAACGCCGAGGACCGTAATCGGCAAGGCGAACCGACGGCTCGCCGGTGAGGGCCAGATTCCGGCGGTCCTGTACGGTGCCGGCCGTGAGGCCCAGGCGCTCGCCGTGAGCCGACATGACTTCGAGCTATTCCTCAGCCATCACGCAGGCGGTGGTTCCCTTATCTCGCTGGCGGTCGATGGAGAGTCGAAGCCTGTCAACGCGATGATCAAGGAGATGCAGATGAGCCCGGTCAAGGGTTCCGTCCTGCATATCGATTTCCTTGCCGTGCGCATGGACGAGAAGATTCAGACGACCGTCTCGGTCCACACCGTGGGAGACAGCCCCGGCGTGAAGGCCGGTGGAATCCTCATGGTCGGGACGCACAGTCTCAACATAGAGGCGCTTCCGGGCGATCTGCCAGAGGCGATAGAGGTCGATGTCTCGTTGCTCGAGATCGGTGACACGTTCTCCGTGGCCGACGTCGTAGTGCCGGCGGGCGTCAGCATCCTCGACGATCCTGAGACCGTGGTGTGTTCGATCACCCTGGCCCGTGCGGAAGAAGAAGAGGAAGCCGAGGTCATCGAAGGCGAAGAGGTCGAACCTGCTCTCATCGGCGAGGAGCCGGAGGAAGAGGCCGAGGAGTAAAGAGCCCACTCTATGGCCCCCATCGTTGTGGGTCTGGGCAATCCCGGGCCCGAATATGTCGATACGCGTCACAACGCCGGATTCAAGGTCGTCGACCTTCTTGCGGAGAATCTGCGCGCCCCGTACTGGAAAGACGAGGCGGGCGCGAAGACCGCTACCGTGCGTTTCGGCGAGGAGGATCTGCTGCTTGCGAAGCCGCTCACGTTCATGAACGTGAGCGGCAAGGCGGTCGCCAAACTCCTGGACACCTACGACGCGTCCGTGAGCGATCTCATCGTGATCCACGACGATATCGACCTGGTGCCTGGTTCCGTGCGAGCGAAGCACGGCGGAGGGCACGGTGGCCACAACGGGCTTCGCTCGCTGCACGATCAACTCGGCGGCGATGACTATCTTCGCGTGCGGGTAGGCGTCGGGCGCCCGCCCGGGCGCATGGACCCCGCGGACTACGTGCTGCAGCCGCTGCGAGGTCAGGCGCTCGCGGATTTCGACGCATCGATTCCGACAGCTGCGCAGGCCGTGATGCACATTCTCGAGCACGGTATCGACTCGGCGATGCAGGAGTTCAACGCGGACTGAGCACAAGAATCGCTTCGCCGCGTCCGAGGTCGTCGCGAGTCTACTTGAGGTATGGCATCGGATTGACCGGCGTTCCGTTCACGCGCACCTCGAAGTGCAGATGAGGGCCGGTCGAGTATCCGGTGGAACCGACCGTGCCGATCCGGTCGCCCTTCGACACCGACTGTCCGTTGGCTACCTTGATGCCCCCGGATTGCTGGTGTGCGTACAGTGTGACGACACCGTCGCCGTGGTCGATCATCACCGTGTTGCCGTAGCCGCTTCGACTCCCGGCGTGGATGACGGTTCCGTCTCCGGTGGCGACGATCGCTGCGCCGTTGATGGACTCCTCGGGATCCAGGTTCCGGCCGATGTCGATGCCTGTGTGGAGCTTCCGCGTGCCGAAGATCGGGTGGATCCTCCACCCGAAGGGCGATGTGACCCTGAAGAAGCCGGGCGTTGGCCAGGCCATGACGCCGTTGAAGGAACCCGAACCGGAAGACGACTGTTCGCGCAGTTCGCGCTCTATCCGTGCGGATTCGGCCTCTTCCTGCTCAGCGATGGAGCGCAGGCGGTCCGCGTTCTTCTCGCTCTGCTCCATCATCTCGGCCTTCTGGTTCTGGACCGCCACCGTCTGGTTGACCGCGCCCTTCCGCTCAGCCTGCATGGCGAGTAGGCGATCCTCGAGCGCCTCGGCTTCCGTGCGCTTGATCTGGACGGCGTCGAGGCTGCGATCTAGCTCGATACGGGCTTCGTCGAGGCTCTTCCTGGTCGCACTCAAGCTCGCTGCGATGTCCTGATTCGACTCGATCACGCGTTGAACGAGGGTCGTGCGCGTGATGAGATCCCCGATGTCCTTCGAGTCCAGTAGCAGGTCGAGGTAGAAGGTCGACCCCTGTTTGTACGAGGCGGTCATCCGTTCGTTCAAGAGGGCGCTCTGCCGCTCGTACTCGGCCGTTGTCTCGGCAATAAGCTGCTCCTTCTCGGCGATTTTGGCGCGGAGACGTTTGACCTCGCTGCGTAGACGCCGGGTTCTGGCTGAAGCCTCGTCGATCTCGGGATCGAGTTCTTCGACCTTGGACTCGAGTCCGGCGATCTGCTTGTCGAGCGCGGCCGTCTCGTCGCGGAGCTGCGTTGCGAGTGCATCTGCTTCTGCGGCGGCGGTGCGTGCGTCTTCGGCACGCTGACGCGACTCTTCGAGCTCCTTCTGGGTAGCGGCGAATGCGAGCGTGGAGCCAATGAGGATAAGGACCAGCGCAAGCAGGAGTGGTACGTATGCGCGGCTGCGTTTCACTCGACGGTTCCTCCGGTGAACTCAGGTGTCACCCCGGAAGGCGCACTACGACACGCCCATCCTACCAGCACCATCGACAACGTTCAACGTGTGCTCGAGGGTACGGCGATGAGCGGTGCCGAGAGCGCGGGCGACTAGTGCCCGGCTAGTCCTGCGGAACGATGCGCCATTGGGCGGTCGGAGGCCTGTCCAGAATGCTAATCGTGCCGGCATCGTCCACCATTACGAGGCCGAGCTCGTGCTGCCGCGCGTACTCCTCCGCACCCGCGGGGCCCATCACGAAGAGGGCGGTGGAGAGGATGTCGGAGTCGAGTCCGTCGGCGGCACCGATGACGGTGAGCGAACGCAGACCCCGTGCAGGCATGCCCGTGACCGGATCGAGTATGTGGTGATATCGGACGTCATCGCGCTCGAAGTACTGCTGGTAGTCGCCGGACGTGGAGACCGTCACCTCTCCGCGGACCTCGACGACGGCGATGACGTGCTCCGGGTCTCGCGGGTCTTCGATCCCGATGCGCCACGGCGTCTTGTCGGGTTTGTCGCCGAAGGTCACGGTTGTGCTGCCCGAAGTGAGAAGCGCCGCGGTGACATCGCCGTCTTCTCGCAGCTTCAGGACGGCGCTGTCCAATGCGAGTCCCTTGGCGGCTCCACTCAGGTCGAGGCCCGGCGGCTCGGCGGGAAGCGGCGCACCAGGTTCCGGCATGATGAATCGCGCCTCGACACCGGAGGTGGTCTCGCGCGTCGTCAGCGTATCGGCAGCGCGGACCGCGACCTCTAGTTGCGTCTGATCGGGCAAGGTCTGCGAGCCGTCGAAGCCCCACAGGTCCACCACGCTTCTCAGCGAGGGCGAGAACGATTCCGTCACGTCCAGTGCGACAAGTCGATCGATCACGATGACGACTGATGTGTCGAGACGCTGCCACCGATACGGCGAGCGGTTGAACTGCGAGACCGACGCGCCAGCTGCCATCGCTGCACCGGGCGCGGACTCGTTTGCGGATTGCGAGGGGTATGCGTTGAGCGCAAGTTCGACGGCCGCCATCTCGGAGAAGCTGGCGTCAACTGCCGATTCCACGGCGTCGCGGTCGGGACCGTAGGCTGTAATCGTGACGACGGTGCCCAGCGTTTCTCGGTTTGCGATGATCGGCTTCTGCGCCAGGGAGCAACCGTTGAGCGCGAGAGACCCGGCAACCACAGCCGCGACGCAGATAGCCAGTTTGAGCCTGCGCGACACTTCAGCCCGCCTTGCCGTGTATTCCGGGGACTCGGCTAGTATACTTCTGCACTACGTCGCCGCGGGGGGGGGCGGCCAGATGCATCCGACCTGAAGCCCGGAGGCCACGTGTTTCCTATCGTCCACAAACGCCAGCTCTCGGAATCCGTTTTCGAAATGGGCGTCGAGGCGCCGCGCGTCGCACGCAAGACGCGCGCGGGCCAGTTCCTGATGCTTCGTGTCGACGAGGATGGCGAGCGCATCCCGCTGACCTTCTCGGACTGGTCTGCCGAAGAGGGCTGGGTGCGATTCGTGTTCATGCGTGTCGGCAAGACGACGCACAAGCTCTCTCATCTCGAAGTCGGCGATTCGCTTGCCGATCTGGTCGGCCCACTGGGCACGCCAACGCATGTCGGAGGTCTGGGTCGCGTCGCCGTAGTCGGCGGCGGTGTTGGCGCCGCGGTCGCCTATCCGGTCGCAC
>JAENZW010000037.1 GCA_016841065.1 Actinomycetota bacterium | reverse complement strand
GCAGACCGGCATCATGGCCATCGACGCGATGATCCCGGTCGGCCGAGGCCAGCGCGAACTGATCATCGGCGACCGCCAGACCGGCAAGACCGCGGTGGCGATCGATACGATCATCAACCAGAAGGGCAAGGACGTCGTCTGCATCTACGTCGCCATCGGTCAGAAGGCATCGACCGTTGCTGGCGTTGTTGAGACGCTCGAGGAGTTCGGCGCGATGGACTACACGATCGTCGTCGCTGCGAACGCATCCGATCCCGCGCCGTTGCAGTACCTGGCTCCGATGTCGGGCGCTGCGATCGGCGAGTACTTCATGTACAACGGTGACGACGGCAGGCCGGCCAGCAAGGACAACCCCGGTCGACACGTGCTGTGTGTCTACGACGACCTCTCGAAGCAGGCCGTCGCCTACCGCCAGATGTCGTTGACACTGCGCCGCCCGCCGGGCCGCGAAGCATACCCCGGTGACGTGTTCTACCTGCACAGCCGCCTGCTCGAGCGTGCGGTCAAGATGAGCGAGGAGCTGGGCTCCGGGTCGCTCACGGCTCTGCCGGTGATTGAGACCCAGGCTGGCGACGTTTCGGCATACATCCCGACCAACGTCATCTCCATCACCGACGGCCAGATATTCCTCCAGACGGACCTCTTCTTCCAGGGCGTCCGCCCGGCCATCAACGTCGGTATCTCGGTTTCGCGGGTCGGCGGCAACGCGCAGATCAAGGCGATGAAGCAAGTCGCCGGCAGTCTGCGTCTCGATCTTGCGCAGTATCGTGAGCTCCAGGCGTTCGCGCAGTTCGGCTCGGATCTCGACAAGTCGACGCAGTCCACCCTCAACCGTGGAGCACGCATGGTCGAGCTGCTGAAGCAGGGACGCTACGTGCCCATGCCGGTTGCGGCTCAGGTCATGGCGATCTTCGCGGGCACTAAGGGCTACCTCGACAAGCTCCCCGTCGAGGAGGTGCTGAACTTCCGCGACCAGTTCCTACAGCTCGTGGACAGCGCCTATCCGGAGATCGGCAAAGCCATCACCGAGGAGAAGATCCTCTCCGACGAGACTGCCGAGAAGCTCTCGAAGGTTCTCGAGGACTTCCTGGCCCAGTTCGCCCCCGAGGAGTAGGTCACATGCCCAACCTTCGCGACATCAAGCAGCGAATCGTCAGCGTGCACAGCACGCGACAGATCACGCGCACGATGGAGATGGTCGCGACCGCCAAGATCAAGAAGGCTCAGGAGCGCATCGAAGCGGCACGTCCGTACGCGATGTCCATGATGGAGGTCCTCGGCAACGTCGCCCGCTTTGCGAAGGGTGCTTCGCACCCACTGCTGCTCAAGCACGAGAAGCGTGAGCGAGTCGTTGTGATCGCGTGCACGTCGGACCGCGGCCTTGCCGGAGCGTTCAACTCGAACATCATCCGGCTCGCCGAGGACGTTGCCCGCGATGAGCGCGCCGCGGGAGCCCAGGTGGACTTCGTCACGGTGGGCAAGAAGGCGATCAGTTACTTCCGCTATCGCGGTGTCGAGCCCATCGCCGTCTATCGCGACATCTCCGACAAGCCCACATTCGCAGACGCGAAGTCGATCGCGGCCCATGTCATCCCCGGCTACTCGGCCGACGATATCGACGCGGTCTACATCGTCTTCAACAGGTTCAAGAACGTGGCCGAGCAGAAGCCCGAGATCCATCAGCTTCTGCCGATCGAGCAAGCGGTCATGAGTGAAGCCTCCCAAGACGTGGCAGCTTCCGGCGTTTCGGCAGAGTACATGTTCGAGCCGAGCCCGGAGAGCGTTCTTGAGCTGCTGCTTCCGACGTACGTCGAGACGCTCATCTACCGGGCGCTCATGGAATCAGCCGCGTCCGAACAGGGCGCGCGTCGCACGGCCATGAAGTCGGCGACGGACAACGCCAGCGACATGATCACGACGCTTACGCGCAGCTACAACCGTGCGCGTCAGGCGTCCATCACGCAGGAGATTGCAGAAATCGTCGGCGGCGCAGCCGCCCTCGAGGAGTAAGTGACAAGCCAGTGACGAGAAGGATACTCACATGAATGTCGGACGCATCGTACGGGTCGTCGGCCCCGTAATCGACGTCGAATTCGCCGCGGACGCGATCCCCCCGATCTACACCGCGCTGAAGATCGACGTGGATACTCCGATCGGTCATCTGAACACGATCGCCGAGGTGCAACAGCACCTTCCTGGAAACCAAGTGCGTGCCGTATCGATGTCTTCCACCGACGGCCTCACGCGCGGTATGGATGCGATCGACACCGGCGCCCCGATCCAGATGCCCGTCGGCCCATCGACTCTTGGGCGCATCTGGAACGTCATGGGCGAGCCTGTCGACGGGCTGCCTATGCCGGAAGTCGAGGACTACTACCCGATCCACCGCTCTGCACCGGCCTACGAGGACCTTGAGCCGAAGACTGAGATCTTCGAGACGGGCATCAAGGTCGTCGACCTGCTTGAGCCCTACATCAAGGGCGGCAAGACGGGTCTGTTCGGCGGTGCGGGTGTCGGCAAGACGGTTATCATCATGGAACTCATCAACAACCTCGCCCAGGCGCACGGCGGCACGTCCGTGTTCACCGGCGTCGGCGAGCGTACCCGTGAAGGTACCGACCTCTTCCTGGAGATGTCGGAGTCCGGCGTCATCAAGAAGACGGCGCTCATCTACGGCCAGATGAACGAGCCTCCCGGAGCGCGTCTGCGCGTCGGTCTCGCCGGTCTGACTTCGGCGGAGTACTTCCGCGATCAGGGCCAGGACGTGCTGTTGTTCATCGACAACATCTTCCGGTTCACCCAGGCCGGTTCCGAGGTCTCGGCGCTCCTTGGCCGCATGCCCTCGGCCGTCGGCTACCAGCCGACGCTGGCGACCGAGATGGGCGAACTCCAGGAGCGCATCACCTCGACGAAGACCGGCTCGATCACTTCGGTGCAGGCGATCTACGTGCCTGCTGACGACCTCACCGACCCCGCGCCGGCCACCGCGTTCACGCACCTCGACGCCACGACCGTTCTCTCGCGTGGCATCGCCGAGCTGGGCATCTACCCGGCGGTCGATCCGCTCGCATCAACATCGCGCGCGCTGTCGGCAGAAGTCGTCGGCGAGGAGCACTATCGTGTCGCGCGTGACGTGCAGCAGGTCCTGCAGCGCTACAAGGACCTCCAGGACATCATCGCGATCCTCGGAATGGACGAGTTGTCCGAGGAGGACAAGCTCGCCGTGTCGCGCGCACGCAAGATACAGCAGTTCCTCTCGCAGCCGTTCTTCGTTGCCGAGCAGTTCACGGGTATGGCAGGCAAGTACGTCAAGCTCGAAGACACAATTCGTGGCTTCTCGGAAATCGTCGCCGGTACGCACGACGACGTACCCGAGCAGGCCTTCCGCTACGTCGGCACCATCGAGGAAGCCCTCGAGAAGGCCGAGCAGATGGCCGCGACGGCCTAGAGCCCGCAAGGAGCGCTGAAGCATGGAACGCTCGCTCATATGCGAGATCGTCACGCCCGAGCGGATCGTGTACACCAACGAGGTGCGCATGGTGGTCGCCCCGACGATTGACGGAGAGATCGGCATCCTGCCGCTGCACGCGCCGCTCGTAAGCGCGCTTCGGCCGGGTGAGGTTCGCGTGCGCTACGGGGACAACGACAGCGAGGTCGAGTGGTTCGCGGTCTCCGGCGGCTACATCCAGGTCCACGAGGACAAGGTCATCGTCCTTGCGGATCACGCGCTAGGCTCTTCGCAGATCGATGTCGAGCGCGCGAGACAGGCGCTGGCACACGCTCAAGCGCGGATGGCTGAGGTCGGCGATGGCACGGATGAGTCCGGCGAACTAGCCAACGAACTGAAGTGGGCAGAAGCTCAGGTCGCGGTGGCAGGGAAGCACCGCTAGGAACAGCAGCGACATGAACGGGACTCGCGGGGCGGGGACAGGAATGTCTCCGCCCTGATTGCACGACGGAGGTCGCCTGCTGTTGGCACGGATCCGACTCCCTCAAACTGCACTTCACACCCGCGTAACGAAGCCGGTCCGTATGGGCTGCAGCCCATCCCGACGTGTATCCTATCCTCATGCATTCCATCGTCGTTCGTGGCGGTCGCCGCCTGTCTGGCAGCGTGACCGTCGAAGGGGCAAAGAACTCTGCACTCAAGTTGATGGCCGCGGCGCTGATGGCGCGCGGCACTTCGCGCATCTCCAACGTCCCCGATATCACGGACGTCGACATCATGTCGGAGGTGCTCGTCGGGCTCGGTGCCCGCGTCGAGAGGAGCGATCATTCGCTCGGGATCGATACCGGCGATGTCACCTCTTTCGAAGCTCCCTACGAGATGGTCGCCCGCATGCGCGCATCCATCTCCGTCCTCGGCCCTCTGATCGCGCGGCTTGGTGAGGCGCGTGTTGCGATGCCCGGAGGCTGCAACATCGGGTCGCGCAAGATCGACATGCACATCCGCGGTCTCGAAGCGCTCGGCGTCGAAGTCGAGATAGGCCACGGCTACATCCACGCGACGACTCCCGGCGGGCTCATCGGAGCTGACGTGACACTCGACTTCCCTAGCGTCGGGGCGACCGAGAACCTTCTGATGGCATCCGCTCTCGCGAAGGGCCGCACGGTGATCGAGAATGCGGCACGGGAGCCGGAGATCCAGGATCTAGCCGACTTCCTGAACGCGATGGGCGCTCGAATCAGCGGAGCGGGCACTCCGGTCATTGAGGTCGAGGGCGTTGAAGCGCTTCATCCCGCGGAGCACCGGGTCGTGGGGGACCGCATCGAGGCCGGTACCTATCTCATCGCTGGCGCCATCGGCGGTGGGCCGGTCACCGTGAGCGGCTTCAATCCCACCCATCTCGACATGGTGCTCACCAAGCTCGAGCGTGTGGGATGCGACCTCGAGCGGCACCCAGACGGAGTGACGATCGCCCTTCATCGGCGAGCGAGCTGCGTTGACGTGCAGACTCTCCCGTATCCGGGTTTCCCAACAGACATGCAACCGCAGTTCATGACTCTGATGGCGACGGCCGACGGGAGCTGTGTCGTCACAGAGAACGTGTTCGAGAACCGCTTCATGTTCGCCGACGAGCTGGTTCGTATGGGCGCAGACATCCGTATCGAGGGGCACCACGCGCTCATCAAGGGCGTCACCGAGCTCTCAGGAGCTCCCGTGCGTTCCCCGGATCTGCGCGCGGGAGCCGCGCTCGTCCTTGCCGGACTCGGGGCCGATGGGGAGACTCTCGTCGGAGATACGCATCACATCGAACGCGGGTACGAGCGGATTGTAGAGAAGCTCGCGAGTCTTGGCGCGGACATCCGGCGCGTCGAAGACGCTACGCTGAAGGGAGTCTGAGCGCATGCTCGACAGAGACGAAGTCATGCAGGTCATCCCGCACAGAGACCCGTTTCTGCTCGTTGACGGAGTGGACGAGCTGGTTCCCGGTGAGCGCGCGACCGGTTGGCTCGAGGTCGCCGAAGGCGCGTTCTGGGTTCCGGGACACTTCCCTGACTATCCCGTCATGCCCGGCGTGCTCATCGTCGAGGCGATGGCGCAGGTAGGGGCGGTGGCGCTGTTGTCTCTCGACGAGAACAAGGGCCGTATCGCTTTCTTCGGCGGGATCGACAAGGTGCGCTTCAAGCGCCAGGTTCGGCCGGGGGAGAGGCTCCGCATGGAGGTCTCCATCACCAAGCGTCGCGGACCCATCGGTTTCGGTGAAGCGAAGGCCTTCGTTGGTGATGAGCTCGCGTGCTCTGGCGAGCTCATGTTTGCGATACAATAGCCGGACTACGGGCCAGGTCACGGCCTGTCTTTTGTGGTTGGCGCCCGGAGCAGGTGCCTTCCGAGTGGAGAGGACGACATGGTACTTCAGCAGCGCCTCGCGGACGGTTCCGCGGTTCTCGGCGTCGTAGGTTTGGGCTACGTCGGATTGCCCCTCGCGGTCGAGATGGCCAAGGCAGCTCACAAAGTCATCGGTCTTGAGGTTTCACAGGACAAGGCCGACGAGGTCAACGCCGGACGCAGCTACATTCCGGATGTGCCGTCGGAAGAGCTCACATCGCTCGTCGAACGGGGATTGCTCGAGGCCTCCACCGATTTCTCCCGGGTGAGCGAGTGCGACGCTGTCGTGATCTGCGTCCCGACTCCACTCAACGACATGAAGGAGCCGGACACCTCGTACATGGAGTCAGCGGCGCGCTCCATCACGCCCTATCTCCACGCAGGCATGCTGGTCACACTGGAGTCGACGACGTATCCGGGTACGACGGAGGAGATCATCCTTCCGATTCTCGAGGCGTCCGATCTCAAGGTGGGCGATGACCTCTTCCTGGCGTTCTCCCCCGAGCGCGTCGATCCCGGCAACCCCGTCTTCCAGACGAAGAACACGCCGAAGGTCGTCGGCGGGGTCACCGCCCAGTGCACGGCTCACGCCGTCGCGCTCTACGAGCGCTTCATCGACACGGTGGTGCCGGTGTCTTCAACGCGTGCAGCGGAGATGACCAAGCTCCTCGAGAACATCTTCCGCTCGGTCAATATCGCGCTCATGAACGAGCTCCTCATGCTCTGCGAACGCATGCACATCAATCTGTGGGAGGTCGTGGACGCCGCCAAGACGAAGCCCTTCGGCTACATGCCGTTCTACCCCGGGCCAGGCCTTGGCGGGCACTGCATCCCGATCGACCCGTTCTATCTGTCGTGGAAGGCGCGCGAGTATGACTTCCACACCGAGTTCATCGAGCTGTCGGGACGCATCAACGAGAATATGCCGTACTACGTCGTGAACCGTCTCATGGACGCTCTCAACACGCACCGGAAATCGCTTGGTGGCTCGCGCGTGCTCGTCTTGGGCGTCGCGTACAAGGCCGACATCGATGACATGCGCGAGTCCCCCGCGATTCGCATCGTCGAACTGTTGCGCGACAAGGAAGCCGACGTCGTCTACCACGACCCCTGGGTGCCAACCCTCAAGGTTGGCGGAGCCGAGGTCACCAGCGTGGACCTCACTGCCGAAGTGATTGCCGCAGCAGACGCGGTTCTCGTGGTGACGAACCATAAGAACGTGGACTACGGAATGGTTGTCGAGAACGCGCAGATGATCCTCGACACGCGCAACGCGCTCTCCGCGTTCGACGATGACAAAGTGGTGAGGTTGTGACGTCCAAGCCAGTTCGCGTCGGTGCCGTCGGCTACGGCTACTGGGGGCCGAACCTCGTCCGCAATCTGGACAAGCTGCCTGATGCCGATCTGGTGGTCGCGTGCGATGCCTCGGACTCCAACCTCACGAAGCTCTCCGCAGCGTATCCGCATGTCGCGACAACGACCGACCTCGATGTGATGCTCGCGGAATACGACCTTGATGCCGTCGTTGTGGCCACTTCGGCCCCGTCGCATTTCGCCGTAGCCTCCCGCGTCATCGCTGCGGGCAAGCACTGCTTCGTGGAGAAGCCGCTCACGCTCACGTCAGATGACGCCGCAGCGCTCGTCGGCGCGGCCGAAGCCGCCGGGACGGTGCTCATGGTCGGGCATTTGATGGTCTACCATTCGGCGATCGACTGGATCAAGGAGTATGTCGACTCCGGTGAACTGGGCGACGTGCTGTACGTGTACGCCCAGCGCCTCAACCTCGGCAAGGTCCGGGCCGAGGAGAACGCCTTCTGGTCACTCGCTCCGCACGATGTGTCCGTAATCCTGCATCTGCTGGGAGAGGATCCGGTGGAGGTCACGGCATCCGGCGGGGACTACTTGCGCGAGGGAGTGCACGACACCGTCTTTGCGAACGTGCGCTTCGCGAGTGGCCGTATGGCGCACATCCACGTCTCCTGGCTGGATCCACACAAGGTTCGCAGGCTGACGTTGGTCGGCTCGAAGAAGATGCTGGTCTTCGACGACATGCAGGCTACCGAGAAGATCTGGATCTACGACAAGGGCGTCGTGCCGACGCAGGCGCTTGCGTACGGTCAGGACATCGATCTGCGATTCGGTGACATCACGGTGCCCTTCATCAAGATGTCCGAGCCTCTCGCTATCGAGGTCCAGCATTTCCTCGACTGCTGCGCTTCAGGGGACACGCCCCGAAGTGATGGCAGAGCGGGGCTGCGTGTTGTGCAGGTCCTGGAGGCGGTCGACGTCTCCATGGAATCCGGAGGAACACCCGCGAGGATTGACCTGGAGGTATAGCGTGACAAACACACCCACATTCGGTGACAACTTCAAGCACGGCATCGGTATCGTGGCGATGCCGAGCGCCGTCTTCGGCAACAACGTGGAGATCGGTCACCACGTCATCGTCGAAGATGATGTCACTGTCGGCGACCACGTTCGAATCGGGAACCACGTTGTCCTCGGTCGCGGGACGAAGATCGGCAACGGCACGGTGATCGCGGACTTCGCCGTAGTCGGTCGTCAGCCGGCGCTCTCAGCACGCTCGACTGCGAAAGCTGAGGAGCTTTCCCCCGTCGAGATCGGCGCGGGTTGCAGGATCGGCAACCACACCGTGCTCATGGCGGGCTCCAAGTTCGCGGCGCTCGTGATCGTGGGCGACAACGCGGGTGTTCGCGAGCGCTGCACTGTCGGCAAGGAAAGCGTCATAGGTCGCAGTGTGACCGTCGAGAATGACACCACGATCGGTGAGCGAGTGAAGATTCAGTCGGGCGCGTACATCACCGCCTACGTGACGATCGAAGACGATGTGTTCATCGCTCCCATGGTTGTGACCACGAACGACAACTTCATGGGTCGTACGGAAGAGCGAAAGCAGCACATCAAGGGCTGCACGATTCGCAAGGGTGCGCGGGTCGGCGGCGGTGCCCACATCCTGCCCGGCGTTGAGATCGGCGAGGACTCCTTCATCGCGACCGGCGCGATTGTCACCAAGGACGTTCCTGCAAAGGCGGTCGTCATGGGAGTACCCGCCCGGGTTGTTCGCGACGTACCCGACAACGAGCTTCTCGAGAACCAGTAGAACGTGCGTAACGGGTCGTCCACAGACGGCCTGCGAGTAGTCGCCGGTACGCGACCATGGCTCGGGACGTACGCACGGAGCGAGGAGAGATAGCATGCCCGTACCGTTGTTGGACCTGAAGGCTCAGTACCGCGAACTCAAGCCAGAGCTCGACGCCGCGATTCTCGATGTCATGGAGAACGCCGCGTTCATCGGTGGCCCACGGGTTGCCGCGTTCGAAGCCGCGATCGCGGACTACTGCGGGACTGCGCATGCAGTCGCCTGCGGCAACGGGACCGACGCGCTCTTCCTGATCATGGCCGCACTCGGAATCGGCAAGGGCGACGAGGTCATCACGACGCCGTTCACGTTCTTCGCCACCGTCGAAGCGATCGCGCACACGGGTGCAACCCCGGTCTTCGTCGACATCGAGCCGGGCACGTACAACATGGACGTGTCGAAGCTCGCAGGCGCGATCACGGAGCGCACGAAGGCTATCATGCCGGTGCACATCTTCGGCCAGTGCGTGGACATGGATCCCGTCCTCTCCCTTGCCGAAGAGCGGGGGCTGTTCGTCGTCGAAGATGCGTGCCAGGCGATCGGCGCCACCTACAACGGCAAGCGCGCCGGATCGATTGGACACGCGGCCGCCTTCTCGTTCTTCCCCAGCAAGAACCTCGGCTGCGCTGGTGACGGCGGCGCCGTGACGACGGACGATCCCGAGCTGGCGGCACGCGTCCGCAAGCTCGCGCAACACGGCACGACCAAGAAGTACTTCCACGACACCTTCGGCACGAACTCGCGCCTGGATGCGATCCAGGCGGCCATTCTGCTCGTGAAGCTTCCGCACCTCGATCGCTGGAATGCGGAGCGTCGTGCCGCTGCAGCCGTGTACGACGGGCTGCTGGTCGACCTGCCCGGCCTGGCGTTGCCAGAGATGCGTAGCTTCGGGGACGCCGTCTACCACCTCTACATCGTCAAGACCGAGAGCCCGGACGCGGCAGAGGCGGTGATGGCCGCGCTCAAGGATGCGGGCATCGGGACGGCGCTCTACTATCCGCTGGCCTTGCACGAACAGGCCGTGTTCGCCGGACGATCCGACTACGCCGCGCCGTCGCTTGCAGTGGCCGAATCCTGCGACGGCTCCACGTTCGCGCTACCGTGCTTCCCGGGGATCGCCCGCGAGCAGCAGGACGAGGTCGTCCGCGTCGTGAAGGGCGTGCTTGCGTGAGGTCGCTCACGGTCGTCTCGGTGGTCGGTGCCCGGCCTCAGTTCATCAAGGCAGCTTCCGTGAGCCGCGCGATTCGCCAGAGCCATGATGAGATTCTGGTGCACTCGGGCCAGCACTACGACTACGAGATGTCCGACGTGTTCTTCGAGCAGCTTGGGATTCCGAAGCCGGATTTCAATCTAGCCGTAGGCTCCGGTACACACGCGCGCCAGACAGGTGAGATGATGCCGATGCTCGAGGGCCTCTTCATGGAGAAGATGCCCGACCTCGTGATTGTCTACGGCGACACGAACACGACGCTCGCTGCCGCACTCGCCGCAGCGAAGATATCTGTTCCCATCGCGCACGTTGAGGCCGGACTGCGCTCGTACAACCGCACGATGCCCGAGGAGATCAACCGTGTCCTCGTGGATCACCTGTCAGAGTTGCTGTTGTGCCCCACGAGGGCATCGCTCTCGAATCTGGAGGCGGAGGGCATCACGAACGGTGTCAACCTGGTCGGGGATGTCATGCTCGACACCGCACGCTTCTTTGCCGAAGGAGTCGACTCAGGGCCGACGCTCGAGAGGTATGGAGTTGAAGCGGGCGCGTATTACATCGCGACCGTGCATCGAGCGGGCAACAGCGACAACCCCGCTCGGTTGGGGTCGATCATCGAAGCGCTCCTGAGCCTCGACGCTCCGGTGCTGTGGCCAGTGCATCCGCGCACGCGTGCGAACCTGGAGAGTTTCGGACTGCTCGATCGTCTAGAGACCTCGAGCAGGATCATCGTCTCGCCGCCGCTCTCATATATCGACACCGTGACCATGTTGAGCGAAGCCACGGCCCTCATCACAGACTCCGGTGGTATGCAGAAGGAGGCGTACTTCTTCGGTGTACCGTGCGTGACCCTGCGCGAGGAGACCGAGTGGATGGAGACCGTGGAACTGGGGTGGAATCAGCTGGTCGGAAGCGAGACCGCTCGCATTCTCGCCGCAATCGAGGCGATCAAGAGGCCTTCTGACAGACCCGACGTATATGGGGACGGCCATGCGGCCGAGGTGATAGTCCAGGTCATCGAGCGTCATTTCGGGCTGGTATAGTACTCGCTCAACACAGCGCGGTGACACGAGGAAGAGTCTATGGGTAAGCACTCCGCCAGAGGAAAACGGCACACGCCGGGACACATACAGCCGAAGAGACCGGGTCTGAAGAGCACCGGTCGTTCTTCGCATACCTCTGAGTCCAAGCGACGCGGGGCGCTGGAGGAATCGCCCGAGCTCCCAGTTCATCGGCAGCGGCGCCGCAAGAGACTAAAACGAGTGCTCGCCGGCGTCGGAATCGCGCTTCTGCTGTGCATGGCGGCAGGTGTGGTCTGGGGATGGTTGTACGTTCGGGATATCAACCGCGAGTTGCGGCCGGAAGACCCCGAGCAGGCAAGGGCGATCGAGAAGGCGCTCACGGCTCCTCCCAAAGCGAAGGAGCCAGTGAACCTGCTGCTTCTCGGCAGCGACATACGGCCGGACGAAGAGTCGGCAAGAGCGGACACCATCATCTTCGCGAGGATCGATCCCAACCTGAAGCGCGTATGGATGATCTCGATACCTCGTGATACCCGCGTCGACATCCCCGGACACGGGGTGAGCAAGATCAACGCCGCGCACTCGCTCGGAGGACCAGCGCTCATGATCGACACGGTGGAGGAGTTCCTCGGCCTGCCGATACACCACTACCTGGAGGTCGATTTCAAAGGCTTCGTGAAGATCGTCGATTCGCTTGGCGGAGTCTACATAGACGTCGATACGGAGATCGACGATTGGAAGGCCGCGAGTCATAGCAAGCATCACGCGGCCAGCCATATCGACGCGGGCTACCAGCTCCTTGACGGCGATCACGCGCTTACCTACGTGCGCAGTCGCAACTTCCCCGATGCAGACTTCACGCGAATGAGGCACCAGCAGACGTTCTTCAAGGCGCTGGCGGACCAGTCGACACGGTGGGACAACCTGTTGAACGCCCCCGACACGATACGTCAGTTCGCGAAGGCGTCGACGACCGACATGTCAGTCGGTCAGATTCTCGATATCGCGCAGTCAATGCGTGGCGTGGGTGACGAGAACATTCAGACGGCTACGCTGGTTGGCGAGTGGCGCAGCCCGTACGTCTGGCCGGACGAGGACCTCAAGCAGCGCCTGGTCGACGCGATCAACTCAGGCGGAGACATCGAGGCCGCCAAGGATGGGACGGGTGCGGCCTCGGTCAGTCCGGCCGACATCACGGTCACCGTTCGCAACGGTGGCGGTATCGAGGGCATCGCGGGGCAGGCCGGCGACATCCTCAAGACGGCCGACTTCGACGTACGAGACATCGGCAACGCGAACCAGTTCGTCTACGACGAGACGCTGGTGGTCTACCGCGAACAGGTGGATGCTGCCCAGGTCGTGGCAGATGCGTTGCCCACCGGCAAGGTGGTCCCGAGCAGGGGGATGTATCTCTTCAACACCGACGTGCTCATCGTGGTCGGCAAGGACTGGCCTGCGGCGTTCGAGAGCCGGAACAGCCCGCCACAGTACTAGTCGGTCCTCAACCTGAGTTGCCGACCTGACAGGGCGGTGGCCGAAGGTGTGCGACCGAATCGCCGCGAGGGCACCTAGCGCCGACGCATGCGCTCGCGGACCGCTTCTTCGAGCACGCCGATGAGCCTGGCGGCGAGATCGTCGCGGTCGAACTCGCGCTCGGCCAGCGCGCGGGCGTTCTCGCCCATGCGGGCGACTGCAGCCGGATCGTCTGCGAGCCGTTCGATCGCGTCGGCCATTGCCTCGGCGTCTGTCGCACCGAAGTAGATCCCTGCGTCCTCTGTCTCCACGAGTTCTCGGGTCCATCCCGGCGAGTTTACGAGCATGGGCTTGCCGGTAGCGATGCCATCGAAGAACTTGTTCGGCGAGTTGGTGGCGAGGATAGGCACGTCGGCGAAGAGCGTCATCAAGACATCGGCCGTACGAAGGAATCGCGGGATCTCCCGCTTGGGCATCGATCCGACAAGGCGCATGTTGCCCAGGCTCCACTGCGCCTGGAGTTCGCTCAGGGCTGGGAGGGACTTGCCATCGCCGGCGACGAGAAACACGATGTCGTCTCTGCCGCGTTCGGCCAGGACGCGAGCGGCCTGCGGGACGATGTGCTCCAGACCGTTCGAGGGCCCGATCGCCCCGGCGTAGCCGACGACGAACAGTCCTTCGGCACCGAAGCGATCGAGCAGATCGGCGTCCTTCGGCCCGGACGAGAACAGGTCGAGGTCGCACGAGTTCGGGATGGTATGGACGCGCTCCTCGGGGATGCCGTGAGCGATCACGCCTTCGGCCATGCCGGGGGAGAGCGCGATGATGGCAGTCGCCCGGCGGTACAGGAAACGCTCGAGCCAACCGGCGAAGCGCGCGAGCATGCCACCGCGCTTGAGCGCCCCCATCTGGATCGCGGCTTCGGGCCACAGGTCGCGGACCTCGAACACGAACGGCACGCCGCGCAGCGCAGCGGTGATCCAGCCGGGGACGCCGACGGTGAGTGGCGTCGACGTCGAGAACACCACATCAGGCTTCGGGCTCCGAAGCGCAAGCCAAGTAGCGCCGAAGACGAACTGTGCGAACGACCAGATGCGTCGCCCGTATCCCATGTAGTTCGAGTAGCGCACGCGAGCGGATGCGACGTCGATGCCGTCGATCTCGCCGCGCACGAACGTCCGCGTCTGGTACTCCTCGGGCAGGCGCGAGCTACTGGTCACCATCGTGACCTCGTGACCCGCCGCGATCATGCGGCGCGAGAACTCGTAGGACCGGATGAGGCCGAGCTCCGAGTCCCGCGTGGCGAAGAACTGGTGGATGTAAAGGATGCGCATGCGGCTTCAGCGCTCCCTGTCGATTGGGCGTGCCGAAGAGGCGGCGACCGCCTCGCGCACGAGCAGTTCCGCAAGCGCACGCAGCATCCACGCTTGTCCCCAGCGCAGGTAGGGCATCGAGCGGATGCGGTCGCCCCAGATGCCGTATGCAAACGAGCCATCCGCATTGCGCAGGTTGGCGACCGTCCATTCGGCGGCCGCGCGGGCGAATGGCAGGGCGTCATGGAAGCGGCCGGACAGAACCGCCGGACACAGGATCGACTCGGCACACGAATGGATGTCGAGCCGGTCATCGCGGCTGATGTCGTTGCGAGGCTTGCCCTCGGCGCTCAGGAACGCCTGCTCGTAGTAGCGCCAGCCGTGTCCGAGCGCGTCGGCTGAGCCCGGGATGCCGGCGTCCGCGAAGGCGGAAAGCGAGCGCAGCACGAAGCCGGTGTGGTAGTTGTCGATCTGGGATGACGACATCTGATCGGGTGCCCAGTACTCGAACGACCCGTCTTCTGCCTGGAAGGATACGGAGAAGCGCATGCACGCTGCAGCGAGTTCTTCCCAGGCGCTTTCGCCGAAGACCCGGCCTGCACGCAGAAGATACTCGGCGGCCATGAGATTGGCATTGTGGACCTGGAAGTCATCGAGCGGCGTGTAGCTGAGACACACGGAGCCGTCGTCGAACTCGGTGCGGTTCAGGCCTTCGGCCAGGAAGACTGCCGCGCCGCGGGCGGCCTCGCCAGCGCGATCGTCGGCAGCGCGTTCGAAGAGGTCGAGCAGACCCTGCCCGCATGTTGCCGTGACGACCGCCGACGGCGTTCCCGCCGGCACTGTGATCCGCGTGTACCAGTCGAACGGGTAGCCCCACGACGTGCCGGGGAATCCCGCACGTGACGGGTTGTACGCGAGCCAGGCCGCGTGTTCACGCGCAGCCTCGAGCGAACCCGGGATTCCGAGCCGCTCCATCCGCACGCGGGCGGCGACCATGAGCCCGACACCCTTGGCGTTCACCGCAGGTCTCACGCCGAAGGCGCGCCTGGTGGCCACCGGCCATCGGTGTCGCGCGCTCATCAGCGCACGGGCGATCGTGGTGGTGCGGGTGCGACCTTGTCTGTCGTGCGTGAGCGCGTGGAAGCGCGCATCGCCGAGGATGTCGTAGGGATCGTAGCCGGTCGGACCGCTGCGATCGAGCCATGCCGTGAGGTCGTGTAGAGCGGTCCGCACGCTGTCGGTTGCGGCGGGGGTCATCTGTGCGTTCCCGCTGCAATCGCCAGTCTGTACACGTCTGCCACGCGGCCGGCAACGTCTCGCGCGTCGAAAGCATGGACTGCTCGGCTCGCGGCCTCAACGCGCGCGGTGGTGGCAGTGTGGTCGTCTAG
>JAENZW010000262.1 GCA_016841065.1 Actinomycetota bacterium | reverse complement strand
GAGCGCGTCGCGTGGGGCGGTTCGGATGCCCTTGCCGAGCCGGTCGGCGAAGCGCAGCAGGAGCACGACAGGCCACGTGGCGGCCAGAGCCAGCAGCGGCTTCATGAGGTTGCTCAGACCGTATCCGAGCAGGACGAGTGGTCTTCGGCGTCCCACCCGGTCGGACAGCCACCCAGAGAATGCCCGCACGAGAGATGCGGTCGCTTCGGCGATCGACTCGATGAGTCCGATGACCGCGACGGGAGCACCGAGCACGTTGGCGAGGTAGAGGGGGAGGACGGGGTAGACGAGTTCGGAGGACGCGTCGGTCAGGAGGCTGACGAGTCCGAGTGCGCGCACGTTGCGCATGCCGTCCGGTCGATGTGTGGCATCTTCTGGCATCTCGGAGCCATCATACTTCCGTGCGTTCCGGTGGACGCCGCAGAAGGAGTCGGGGCATTCCGTGTCGAACACATTCTATGGACCCGCGTCTAGGCCGCGCATGGGAAGCAATGGAGAGTGGCGGCCACCACAAGTCGACTCATGGGGGAACCGCAAATGGTCGATGCTCAAGTCTATCTGGACTACGGATTCACTCTGCTCTACATCTGCGTGTGGATCTTCCTTGGCGTGCATTTCGTGGCCGGGATCCTCAAGGGACGCGCCCGGATGAAGTTCATCGAGCACAAATGGCCGGAGCACGACAGCGCTCCGCCGCCACTTCCGAAGTTCATGCACGCGACGCACATGATCTCGATGATCATGCTGGGCTTTTCCGGCATGATGATCCGGTTCCCGCAGTACTACGGATGGCGCACGTCGATGCGGTACACCCACTACACCTTCATGATCATCGTGACGGTGATTCTCGTTTGGCGCGTCTGGTACGCGTTCTTCTCGAAAGCGCGCGACTGGCGCGAGTTCGCCGTCACCCGCGAGGACCTGGCGTCCGCCATCGGCGTGCTCGCGTACTACGGCTACTTCAGCAACAAGAAGCCGCACGTCGCCAAGTACAACGTTATGCAGAAGATGAGCTACATCCTCTTCCTGCTCATGATGGTGATGATCGCGTTCACGGGCTTCTCCTTGCTCGACGAGGTTCGTCTCTTCGGCACGAACATGTCCGAGTTGCTCATCGGCTGGAATCTTGGCGTAATGGTCGGTAGCACCAGCCTCGCAATCGCCTACGTCCGGATCTTCCACTACATCCTCAACTGGGGCTTCATCATCATGACGACCGTGCACGTGTACCTCTCTGCTACCGAGGATATTCCGTGCACGCTCGACTTCTTCGGACTCAAAGCACTTGAGGTCAAGGAAGGCGCGCACGGTCACGGTCACGACGACGAGGCACACCATGAGCCGCCGTCCGTGCCGCCGAGCCCCCCTGAGCGTCCTTACCCCGCCTTCACTGGCGAGTAGAGCAACCCGACATAGGCAGCATCGCGTATCCTGATGACACCGTCGTCAGGATGCGCGCGTTTGGAGGACTACGATGGCCAGCGACGAGTTCATGAGTCTCCTCGCTGCCTGGGCTCTCGTCCACGAGACTGCGGACGAAGGCTGGAAGGCAGCGGTGAAGAGGGGAAGCGAGCAGATGCCGGGCGACATGGGTGATGGGCCCGAAGCGTTCGTCGACGGGCTTTCCGCGATGATCGCCGAAGAGAAGGAGCGACTGAAGGCGGAGCTTGCCTCCGGCGCCGTCGAGGCGCCCGGAAGCCGCGCTGACGTCTCCGCCAAGCTCGATGACCTGCGCTTCGAGGTCTCGGAACTCCGCGGACGTCTTGAGTCCATGCAAGCCTCTCTCGACGCGCTTACCGACGACGAAGCGGAGTAGCGTCGTGTCCGCCCGCGGTCGCCGCATCGCAGCGGTGGCTCTCAGGCGCGCAGTGACCGGCC